>NZ_JBTCWL010000008.1:0-76383 GCF_054325275.1 Oryzihumus sp. | reverse complement strand
CGCTCGGTGCCGGCCTGGCGCAGCACCTGGTACTCCGCAGGGCTGAGCTCGGCGCGCCACTCCTCCTCGGTGCGGGCCACGGGGTAGGTGCGCTCGTCGGTCATGGGGGTCCTCCTGACGGGACGTCGGAACCAGCTCACGGTCTGGTCAACCCTGCCGGCAGGCTGAACGTTCCCGGGCGGGCGGGGCAACGGCATACCAGCCGGTTTGCCGTGGCCGTGCCGGACAGGCGCGCCTGTCAGGGTTGCGTGCCGATGGCCTGCGGGGTGCCGCGGTGTCCGGCCGGTTCGGCGAAGATCGCCTTGACCGCGTCGGCGCGGGCGGAGGAGTCCGCCGGCACGTCGATGAGCATCAGGCCGGTCACCACGAGGGCGGCCGAGGCGGCAAGGACCTGCCAGGAGGAGCGGGGCAGGGCGGGGGCGGCGGGCATGGGAATGCTCCTGAGAGGGGACTGCGGGGACGCGAAGGACACTAGGGCCCGAAATGTCTGAATTCTGTTGCAGGATGGCATATTTCACGCAAATTCGCGGAGGCGGACCTAGGGTGGCTGGCATGAGCGCGGCGACGGTCCTCGAGGTGCCCGGCCCCGACGGGGCGACCCGGCAGGTGCGGGTGTCCAGCCCGGACCGCGTGATGTGGCCCGACGTCGGGGTGACCAAGCTGGAGCTGGCGGAGTACGTCGCAGCCGTCGGGGACGGACTGCTGCGTGCGGTCGGCGACCGGCCGGTGACGCTGCAGCGCTACCCCGACGGGATCGAGGGGGAGGCGTTCTACTCCAAGAACCCGCCGCGTGGCGTGCCGGAGTGGACCCGGACGGTGACCTGCACCTACCCCTCAGGGCGCCGGCACCCGCAGCTGGTCGTCGACGAGGTCGCGACCGCGGTCTGGGCGGTGCAGATGAACACCGTGACCTTCCACCCGTGGCCGGTGCGTTCGGCGGACAACGACAACCCCGACGAGCTGCGCATCGACCTCGACCCGCAGCCAGGCCGGGACTTCCGCGACGCCGTCGAGGCCGCACTGGCCCTGCGCGAGCTGCTGCAGGAGCTGGGCCTGACGCCGTGGGTGAAGACGTCGGGCAACCGGGGAGTGCACGTCCATGCCCGGATTCGCCCGACGCACGAGTTCCTCGACGTGCGGCACGGTGTCATCGGCGTGGCCCGCGAGCTCGAGCGCCGGCTGCCGGACCTGGTCACCACGGCGTGGTGGAAGGAGGAGCGCGGCGAGCGGGTCTTCGTCGACTTCAACCAGGCATGCCGGGACCGCACCATCGCCTCGGCCTACAGCCCCCGCCCGCTGCCCGGCGCACCGGTGTCCATGCCGGTGACCTGGGAGGCGCTGACCGACGTGGCCCCCGGCGACTTCACCGTCCGGACCGCGCCGGGGATCGTCGCCAGCGACGGCGACGCGTGGGCGGGCATCGACGCGGCGGTCGGAGAGGTTTCCGCAGCGATCGCGTTGTGGGACAAGGATGTCCACGAGCGCGGGCTGGGCGAGATGCCATTCCCGCCGGACTACCCCAAGATGCCCGGCGAGCCGATGCGGGTGCAGCCCTCGCGGGCCCGCAAGGTCGACCAGGCCGACGCCTGACGGGCCCGACGCCTGGCGGCCCGATGCCTGGCGGCCCGATGCCTGGCGGGCCCAGGCGCCTGACCGTCCTTCTGCTCGATGACGGGCCGGCGCGACGCTCGTTCACTGGAACGGTCGGAGCCCGGAGGTGAGGTGGATGAGCCGGCAGTCGCTCACGATCCTGTTCATGCCCGAGTCGGCGTACGGGCCGACCAACAACTGCATCGGCATCGGCGACGTGCTCCGCAGACGGGGGCACCGGGTCGTCTTCGCGGCCGAGGCCTCGTGGAAGGGGCGGCTGGCCCCGCTGGGTTTCGAGGAGGAGCTCGTCGATCTGTCGCCGCCCGCGGAGGGCGAGGGGCCGGCCGGCGGGGAGCAGGACGCCGGCCGGTTCTGGAAGGACTTCATCCACGAGACCGCGCCCGAGTTCCGCAAGCCCACGATCGAGCAGCTCGAGACCTTCATCAGGCCGACCTTCCAGGCGCTCATCGACGGTGCCGTCTACTGCCAGCCCAGGCTGAGGCAGATCGTCGCGCAGGTGCGGCCGGATGTCGTCGTCGAGGACAACGTCGTCAGCTTCCCTGCGTTGCTCACTGGCGGCGCGCCATACGTGCGGATCATGTCCTGCAACCCGCTCGAGGTGCGCGGCCCCAAGGTCCCGCCGACCTTCTCCGGACTGCCCTGCGGCGACAGCGGCGGGTGGGACGCGTTCCGCACGGAGCGCGAGCGGACGCTCCGTCCCCTGTGGGAGTCGTTCAACGCGTGGGTCCAGGAGCAGGGCGCCCCCGCGCTGCCGGACCTCGACTTCGTGCACACCTCGGAGCACCTCAACCTCTATGTGTACCCCGAGGCCGTGGACTACCCGCGGGCGATGGGCCCCACGTGGCACCGCCTGGAGTCGAGCGTCCGCGCGACCGAGGCAGAGCTCGCGCTCCCGGACGTGGTCACGGACCGGCCGGAGGGCTCAGCCCTGGTCTACCTGTCGCTGGGGTCGCTGGGCAGCGCCGACGTCGGGCTGATGAAGCGCCTCGTCGACGTCCTGTCCCGCACGCCGCACCGCTACATCGTCTCGACGGGGCCGTGCCACCGGGAGTACGAGCTCGCGGGGAACATGTGGGGTCAGGAGTTCCTGCCGCAGACGAAGATCCTGCCCCTCGTCGACCTGGTGCTCACCCACGGCGGCAACAACACCACGGTGGAGGCGCTGCACTTCGGCAAGCCGATGGTCGTCCTGCCGCTGTTCTGGGACCAGTACGACAACGCCCAGCGGATGGCGGAGACCGGGTTCGGCGTGCGGCTGGACACCTACGCGTTCACCGAGGAGGAGATGCGCGCCGCGATCGACCGGCTCCTGGGCGACGAGCCGTTGCGCGCCCGGCTGGCCCAGGTGTCAGCGCAGATCCGCTCCCACGACGGGGTCCGCCGTGCCGCGGACCTCATCGAGGCCACGGCCCTCAGCCGGCAGCGTCCACGATGACGCTGCCGGCTGGAGGCGGTGGCCCAGTGCGCGACCGGACGCCAGGTCCTACTGGACCGTCGCGGTGCGGGCGTAGACGTTGCTCACCCGGTGGCCCCGGCGGTCCATCATGCGCACCTGCTGGTCCACGGCCTGCAGCGCGCTCGCGCTGAGGTGACGCAGGCTGGCGAGGACCAGTCGCTCCTGGGAGTCGCCACCGATGGCGCCGACCTTGATCAGCCCGACCCCTGGCGCGTAGTACTTCACCTGGGTGCCGCTCGTCGGGTCGAGCGGGCTGGTCTCGTGGGTGACCAGGACGTTGGAGTAGCAGTTGACGGGGACGCAGATCCGCTGGCCCGTCGCGAACACCGTTGTCACGTCGAAGAAGTCGATGCGCGGGACCAGGCCCTCGGTGTAGGTGTTGCCCACTCGCGGGTGCGCGAGCATGTGGATGCCGCCCTGGGCGCCGGCCAGCCCGTTGATCCAGGTGCTGGGCGCCCCGGTGAACTTCCCGTTGTCGAACTCCTCCGGGTACTCGCCCATGTTCCACACGGTCCCGTTGTCGTCCTGCGCGAAGAAGGCCAGCTCGGCCTCCACCACCTCACCGCCGGTGTTGTCGATGTCGAGGATCACCCGCGTGTTGACTCCGTTGATCACCTTGGTCAGGTCGGTGACCGTGAACGTCACCGTGTGCGGGGTGACCGTGCCGGCCTCGGTGATGGTGCCCTTGTAGAAGAACTCGGTGCCGGGCACGAGCGGGAAGTAGGGGTTGTCGATGCGGGTGGGGTTGCTGAACTTCCCCATCGGCGGGGGTGGCACGACCTTGGTGCCCGTGGCCGCGGTGGCCGGCACCGCCAGGGCGAGCAGGGGCAGCGCCACCAGCGCGGCCACGAGGGTCGGCCGGCGACGTAGGCGCGATGTTCTGGGCATGGGCTCTCCTCGCAGGTCAAATTCCGTGGTCGGGCATCCCCCGGGAAGCTGTGGGTGTGCTCCAGTTTGCGTGCGCCTCCTACGGCCGAGATCGTCCGACGGTGCGGCCACCGGTGCGGCGACGGCAGGACATGGTCGGCAGCCGACGGCGCAGGTGGGTCATGCACGTGGTGGAGGCAGATGGCGTAGGCCACGGTTGTCATCGCCGCGGCTCGGGGCGGCAATCCCTCGTGTTCACAAGCAGATACAGGTATGCCGTGCCCCTCCAGGTGAGGGGCACGGCATACCTCGGGGCGCGTGGGCTCAGCCGGTGTTGGCCGCTTCTGCGCGCCGGAGCTCCCGCATCCGGGACCGCAGGTACAGCGAGGGCACGACCAGCAGGTTGAGCAGGGTCGAGGTGACGAGGCCGCCCAGGACGACGATGGCCAGCGGGTGCTCGATCTCGTGGCCGGGCCGGTCGCCGAGGACCACGAGGGGCACCAGGGCCAGCCCGGTGGCCAGGGTGGTCATGAGGATCGGCGAGAGCCGCTCCCGCGCCCCGCGCAGGACCAGGCCCGGACCGACCGGTTCGCCCTCGTCCCGCTCCAGGGTCTGGAAGTGGTTGATGAGCAGGATGCCGTTGCGGGCCGCGATGCCGAAGACGGTGAAGAAGCCGACCAGGGACCCGAGCGAGATGACCCCGCCGGTGAACCACGCCGAGAGCACACCCCCGACGAGGGCCATCGGCAGCGTGGCGAGGATGAGGAAGGCCAGCCTCCAGCGGCCGAACGAGGCCTGCAGCAGCATGAGGATGGCGAAGACGGCCAGGGCCGCGGATCCGAACAGTGTGCGCTGGGCCGACTGCCGCTCCTCGTACTCACCGATCACCTCGGCGTGGTAGCCCTCCGGGAAGCTGACCGTGTTCACCTTGGCCTGGATCTGCTGCACGATCGAGCCAAGGTCGCCGCCCTCGAAGCTGGCGCCGACGTCCAGTCGCCGCGAACCGCCCTCGCGGTCGATGCTGTTGGGGTTCGGCCGGACCGCCACGTCCGCGACGTCCTTGAGGCGCACCCGCTGGCCCGAGGAGGTGTCGAGCGTGAGGTTCTGGATGGCGGTGACGCTGTTCCGGCTGCTCGGGGTGCTCCAGACGACCGTGTCGTACGCCTTGCCCGCGCGGAAGATGTCGCCGACCTCCTCGCCCGCCACCAGGGTCGAGGCCGCCCGGCGCACGTCACCGGGTTTGATCCCGTAGCGCTGGGCCTTGGCGAGGTTCACCGTGACCTCGATCTGGGGCACGTCGGACGAGATGTCCACGTGGGCGTCGACCGTCCCGGGGACGGCGGCGACGAGCTTCTGGATCTGCGCGGCCTTGGACCGCAGCACGTCGAGGTTCTCCCCGAAGACACGGACGATGATCGGCTCCTTGCCGCCGGTCAGGACCTCCTGGATGCGCTCGTCGAGGTAGGTCTGCACCTCGCGGAACAGGCCGGGGTGCTGCTCGGCCACGGCGTTGACCTTGTCGAGTGTCGCCTCGTAGTCCACGGACGGGTCGAGGCTGATCCAGTTCTCGCCGAGGTTGACCCCGGCCACCTCCTCCCCGAGCAGCGCCTGCCCGATGTGCGCGCCGAACGACCGCACCCCCGGTATCGCGCGCAGCTCCTTGCTGACGGCAGCGGTGGAGCGCGCCATCTCCGCGTCGGAGGTGCCCGGGGTGGTCACCCAGTGCATGAGCAGGTCGCGTTCCTTGAACGCCGGGAAGAGCGACGACCCCAGGTGCGGCACGATGACGGCAGCGGCGATGGTGAGCACGCCGAAGGCGGCGTAGACCGGGCGCGGTCGACGGACCACCCGGGCCAGCAGCCAGGTGTAGCCGCGCTGCAGGACCTTGACGACCGGGGACTCGCGCCGCTCGATGGGGGCCTTGCGCAGCAGGAGCAGCGTCAGGGCGGGGGTGACCGTCAGGGCCACGACCATCGAGGCCAGGATCGCGAGCGTGTAGGACCACGCCAGCGGCCGGAAGAACGCCCCGGTCAGGCCCTGCAGCAGGAAGACCGGCACGCTCGCCGCCACGATGATCAACGTGGCGTAGACGATGGGGCTCCTGACCTCCAGGGAGGCGTCGAGGATGATCGACGCGGTCGACCGGCCGGTGCCGGCCCGGCGGTTCTGCCTCAGGCGTCTGACGATGTTCTCCACGTCGATGATCGCGTCGTCCACGACCGCGCCCAGGGCGATGACGATGCCGGCGAGGGTCATCGTGTTGACCGTGTCGCCCCGGAGGTAGAGCACGTACATCGTCGCGACCAGCGACAGCGGGATGGTGATGAGGCTGATCAGGGCCACCCGCCACTCGAACAGGAACAGGCCCAGGATCACCACGACGAGCAGGAAGCCCAGGACCAGGGCCTGGGTGAGGTTGGAGATGGCCAGCTTGATGAAGTTGGCCTGCTGGAAGATCGTCGTCTTGAACTGGATGTCGGGCAGGCCGGGCTGGAGCTGCTTGAGCGCGTCCTCGACGCCCTGAGTCATCTGCAGGGTGTTGGCCCAGGGCAGCTTCTCCACGACGAGGAGGATCCCCGGGGTGTCGTTGATGATCGCGTCACCGAAGAGCGGCTGGTTCGTCTCCTCGACCGTGGCGACGTCACCGAGCTTCACCGGGCTCTTCCCGGTCGCCCGGACAGGCACCTGGGCCATGTCCGCGGCGGTCGTGATCGGCAGGACGTTGCGCACGCCCAGCCGCTGGTTCGGCGTCTCGAGACTGCCCCCGGTGCCGATGACCGCACCGCTGGAGAACTTCAGCAGCCCCGAGTCGACCGCGTCCGAGGTGACCTGCATGACCTGGTCCAGGGTCACGTCGTGGTCCGCCAGCTTCGGCGGGTCGACCTGGACGGTCATCAGCTGTAGCCGCTCGTTCCAGATGGCCACGTTGGCCACGCCAGGCACCTGCAGCAGCCGGGCACGGATGGTCCAGTAGGCCATCATCGACATCTCGATGAGCGAGTGGCTCTTGCTCGTCATGCCGACCTGCATCGCCCGGCCGGTGGCGGAGACCGGCGCCAGCATCACCGGCGGGGCCGCCCAGGTGGGCAAGTTGGGGATCACCGTGGCCAGCCGCTCCTGGACCAGCTCCCGGTCGCGGAACAGGTCGGTGTCCGGCTTGAAGACGAGCTCGATGGAGTTCAGCTGCGGGACGGACTTCGAGCGCAGGTCGTCCAGCCCTTGCAGTCCGTAGAGCGCCTGCTCGAGGGGGACGGCGACGAGCTGCTCGACGTCCGAGGTCGACAGGCCCAGGCAGGCGGTCTGGATGACCACCCGGGGCGGCGCGAACTCCGGGAAGACGTCCACCCGCATCGACGACAACGACGAGATGCCCACGGTCATCATCGCGACCGCCGCCGCGACGACGATGTACCGGAAGCGCAGGCTGCCGCTGACGATGCGGCGCATCAGCCCGCCGCGCCCCGGGGAGGTCATTCCTCACCGCTGATGTCGTACTCGACGCCCAGCAGCTCGGGGGAGCCGACCGTCACCACCTTGGTCCCCACGGCGGGTCCCTTGGTGAGGACGGCCAGGTCCCCGGAGATGTAGTCGACCGTGATCGGCTTGCGCAGGTAGGTGAGCGCCCCGGTCTGCGCGTAGGTCCACGAGCTGCCGTCGCGGTCGTAGACCACCGCCGAATAGGGGATGACCAGCCGGTGGGCGGAGCGGACGCCGTCCGGGGAGGTGGCGTCGGCCAGACGAGCCGGCGCCGTGGCCAGCCCCAGGCGGCTCGCCGCCTCCGACGACAGGTGCACCGCCGGGACGGGTGAGCCGACCACCGCCACCACGGAAGCCGGCGGGGCCACGGCCTTCTCCGTGGCGGTGGCCCCCGAGCAGGCCGTTGCCCCCGCGAGCACGATGCCCGCCGCGATCAGCACCTTCAACCTCATGGCCATCTCCCGTTCATCGCCCGTCGGCCGGCGCCGCAGCGGCGCTCGCGGGACCGGTCACGTGCGGTTCGTCCGGACGGGCCGGCCCACGGCCGGCCGTCGTCAGCAGGTACAGCGCAGGAAGCACCACCAGGGCGGTCAGGACGTAGGTCACCAGACCGCCGAGGACGGCGACCGCCATGGGTTGCAGCAGCTCGAGCCCGGCCACGTTGAGGACCAGGGGCGGCAGGAACACCGCGGCCACGGCACAGCTGGTGAGCAGGACCGGCAGCACGCGCTCGCTGGTGCCCCGGCGTACGACGTCGGCGCCGGTGACCTCACCGTTGCCGGCGCTGCCCCGGCCGTCCCCGCTCTCGATCTCGAGCTCCTGGTAGCGGCGTACCTGCCCCAGCAGGCCATGGCTCGCGATACCGAGGACGGCCAGGAGGCCGGCCACGAACCCGACCGACCCGTTGGTCCCGAAGGCCAGGCCGGTCACGAGGCCACCGGCGCACGCCAGCACGATCATCACCGTGAGCAGCGCCGCGCGGCGCCAGCTGGAGGTGGCCGCCTGCAGGAGCAGGACGCCACCGAGCAGCACGGCGAGGACGTACAGCAGCTCACGTCGGTTGAGGGCCTGGTCGTCGACGGCGGAGCCGATGACCTCCGCGTGGTACTCCAGCGGCATCGCCATCCTGGCGACCCGCGCCCGAAGGTCCGCGACGACGGCGCCCGGGTCGCGGCCGCTGATGCCCGCGGTGACGTCCACCGAGCGGGCGACGCCGTTGTGCTCGATGGCCGTCGGCTCGCTGACCAGCCGCACGGTGGCGACCTGGCTGAGTGGCACCTGCTTGCCGGACGGGGTGTCGAGGCGGATGGCCTCCAGGCCCGGCAGGCTGGCCCGGGTGGTCGCCTTGCCCAGGACCACCACGTCGAAGATCTTCTGCTCCTCGTAGATGCTGCCGACGGTCAGGCCGGACACCAGCGTCGTGGCGTCCCGGCGCACGTCGCCGGGGGCCAGCCCGAGGCGTCGCGCCGCGTCGAGCTTGACCTGGATCTCTACGGTGGGCTGGGTCAGCTGCTGCTCGACTCTGGGCCCCACCACGCCGGGCACGTCGCGCATCATGTCCTGCAGCTCGCGGGCCTTGGCGCGCATCGTGGTGACGTCGATGCCGAACAGGCGCACGGTGAGGTCGCTCGGGGTCCGGGACGCGGTGTCGACCGTCTGCTGGGCGTAGCTGACCACCTGGCCGCGGACGCCGGGGTACTGCGCCAGCTCGCGGCGCACCCGCTCGATGGTCGCCTGCTCGTCCGCCGTGCGGTCCAGGGTCATCCAGAGCTCGGCGGCGTTGACGTTGACCGCCTGGTCCGCGGTGATGGCCCGTCCGATGTGCGTGCCGACCTCGGCGACACCGGGCAGCGTCCTGAGCACCGCGGCCTCCCGGTCCGTGATCCTCTCCGTCTCCCCGAGCGCGGTGCCGGAGGGCGTACGCAGCTGGACCAGCAGGTTGCGCTCGTGCAGGACGGGCAGCGACGGGGTCAGGTCCACCCGCGGCAGGAGCGCGACGGCCAGCACGGCCAGGACGGCGAGGGCGGCCAGCGGGATCGCGCGACGCGCGGGCGATCGGCGCGCGAGGCGGTCGCCGGTCCGCTGGAGCCAGCGCTCGACGGGACCGGTCGCGCCGGCCCGCTCGTGCTCGCCGAGCAGGATGACCGTCAGTGCCGGCGTGACCGTGAGCGCGACGACCAGGGACAGGACGAGCGCCAGCGCGTAGGCCGCCGCGGCCGCCCGCGTGAACGGCACCACCGACTCGCTCAGGAACAGCATGGGCGTGATGACGAGCAGACTGACCAGGGTGGCCGTCACGAGCGGGACCCGGGTCGCGGCCATGGCCTCGGCGACGACCGCCGTGGCGCCGGCGCGGCCACTGGTCGGCCCGCCGCGGGCCCGGATCCGGGCGCGTAGCCCCGTCACGCCGCTGACGGACTGCTCGACCACCGCGCCGACGGCGACCGCCAGGCCCAGCATGGTCATGCTCGTCATCGTCGTGTGGAACAGGAACAGCACGTATGCCGCGAGCACCAGGGGGACGGCGATGCCCAGGAGGCTCACGAGCAGGGCGCGCCACGACCACAGGACCAGGGCGAGGACCAGCACGAGCAGCACCAGCGAGGCGATTGCGGCCATCCCGAGGTTGTGGGTCGCCTCCTCGATGAAGGTCGCGGGGCGGTACAGCTGGGTGTTCACCGTGATCCCCTTCAGGCCGGGGGCCATGTCGGCCATCGCCTTCTCGACCGCCTGGGTGACCTCCTGGGTATTGGCCTCGGGGAACTTCTCCAGCACGAGGACCAGCCCGGCGCCACCGTCGACGATCGCGTCGCCGATGAGCGGCTGGTGGTCCTCGGCCACGGTGGCCACGTCGCCGAGTCGCAGGCCGCCCGTGCCCTCCACCGCGACGTTCGCGAGGTCCCCGGGGGTGGTGATCGGCAGCATGTGCTGCACCGCCATCCGCTGCGACGGGCTCTCGATGAAGCCCCCGGTGCCTGGCGTGGAGGCCTCGACGAACGTCAGGGGCGAGACCCACAGGGCGTTCCCGGCAGTCTCCAGGAGCTTGGTCAGGGTGAGGCCCTTGGCGTTGAGTGTCCTGGGGTCCACCTGGACCTGGAGCTGACGGTCGCGCTGGCCCCAGATGGAGACGTTGGCGATGCCGGGCACGCCCATCAGGCGGGGCCGGATCTTCCAGCGCGCGAGGATCGACTGGTCGATGAGGGACACCGACTTCGACGAGAGCGAGATCATCGCCACCCGGCTGGTCGCGGCCAGCGGCTGGATCATCAGCGGTGGCGTGCCGACGTTGGGCAGGGCGTGCGCCTGGGTCATCCGCTCCTGCACCATCTGCCGGGCGGTGTAGAGGTCCGTGCCGGGCTCGAAGGTCATGTCGATCTGGGACAGGCCCGGCATCGACAGCGAGTGGATGTGGGCCAGGAACGGCACGCCGTTGAGCAGGTCCTGCTCGAGTGGGACGGTGATGAGCTGTTCGACCTCCTGGGCCGAGAGGCCGAGCGCCTCGCTCTGCACCTGCACGGAGGGCGGGGTGAACTCGGGGTAGACGTCCACGGCTGCCGAGGGCAGCTGGACCAGGGCGAGGACCAGCAACGCCACCGCGGCGGCGATGACAAGCCTTCCCATCTTCAACCCCGAAGCGAGGACCCAGCTCATGCGACCACCCCGTCCCTGGGGACCAACACCTGACTCAGCCTCCTCCCGGGGTCGCCGCACAGGAATCCCACAGGTGGCCTAGGACGGGTGAGGTGCCCGGCGTACTCGAGCTCCTGACGCGGCACGCCGGAAGGACGAGGGGGTGGGGCGTTTCTGCCGCGCGACGCCGTGCCAGGTGGCGAGAATGGGCCCATGCGCCTACCCGTCATGCCACCCGTCGCGCCCATGTTGGCCAAGGCCGTCAAGGACCTGCCCTAGGCCGCGGTGAGCTTCGAGCCCAAGTGGGACGGTTTCCGCTCCGTGGTGTTCCGGGACGGGGACGAGGTCGAGATCGGCAGCCGCAACGAGAAGCCGATGACCCGCTACTTCCCCGAGCTGGTCGAGGCCTTCCGGGCCAACCTGCCACCGCGGTGCGTCGTCGACGGCGAGATCGTCCTCGTCGGCCCCGGCGGCGACCGGCTCGACTTCGACGCGCTGCAGCAGCGCATCCACCCCGCGGCCAGCCGGGTGGCCATGCTCGCCGAGCAGACGCCGGCCCGCTTCGTCGCGTTCGACCTGCTGGCCCTGGACGACGAGGACCTCACTGGCCGGCCGTTCTCGGAGCGCCGGGAGGCCCTGGTCCGGGCGCTCGCGGACGCCGAGGCGCCGGTGCACGTCACGGCTGCGACCACCGACCGCGACCTCGCCCGGCAGTGGTTCCACCAGTTCGAGGGCGCCGGGCTCGACGGTGTCGTGGCCAAGCCGCTCGACGGGGTCTACGCCCCGGACAAGCGGGTGATGTTCAAGGTCAAGCACGAGCGCACCGCCGACTGCGTGGTGGCCGGCTACCGGCTGCACAAGAGCGGGCCCGACGCGATCGGCTCGCTGCTGCTCGGGCTCTACGACGCCGACGGGGACCTCGCCTCCGTGGGCGTCATCGGCGCCTTCCCGATGACCCGCCGGCGGGAGCTGTTCCAGGAGCTGCAGCCGCTGGTCACCGGGTTCGACGACCACCCGTGGGCCTGGGGTCGGCAGGAGGAGGGCACCCGCACGCCGCGCAACGCCGAGGGTAGCCGCTGGGCGGCCGGCAAGGACCTGTCGTTCACCCCGCTGCGACCCGAGCGGGTGGTCGAGGTCCGCTACGACCACATGGAGGGCGTGCGGTTCCGGCACACCGCGCAGTTCGTGCGCTGGCGTCCCGACCGCGACCCCCGCTCGTGCACCTACGAGCAGCTCGAGGAGCCGGTGAGCTTCGACCTCGCCGACGTGCTCGGCCAGCAGTGACGCACCCGGCACCGCCGCACGGCGCGTCGGACCTGCCTGAGACGATGCGGCCATGCCGAGCCGTCGCCTGAGCCTGCGCAGGGGAGCCGCACTGGCCGGAGCCGTCGGCGCTGTCATGGCGGGTGCCTCCGCAGCCGGGAGCCTCGGCGCCGCAACGTACTTCGCCCGCCGCGTCCTCACCCCGGACCCCCGCCGGCCCGACGACACCGAGGTGCTGTCCGTCGACGGCGCGTCGGTGACGCTCGGCCTCACCGAGAACACCCGCCTGCCGGGCCGCTACGGGCTCTGGCTCGGCGGGGGAGAGGGGCATGCCCGTCTCGGGCAGGTCCTCGAGCTCGACGAGGCTGCCGGCCGGGTGCGTCGTGAGCTGCACGGCGTCGACTGCGGGCGGCTGGCACCCGGCTTCGCCCGGTGGAACCAGTACTACTACGGCCTCGCGCCGTCGGACTCGCTCGGCCTGGCCTGCGAGGACGTCCTCGTGCGCTCCGACGTCGGCGACCTGCCGGCCTGGCACGTGCCGACCGGGACCGGCGCCAACCGGCGCTGGGCCGTGCTCGTCCACGGCCGCGGTGCGCGCCGGGAGGAGTGCCTGCGGGCCGTCCCGGTGCTGCACCGGGCCGGCTTCGACTGCCTGGTCCCGATGTACCGCAACGACATCGGGGCGCCGGCCAGCCCGGACGGGCGCTACAACCTCGGCCTGTCGGAGTGGCGCGACGTCGAGGCCGCCATGGTCCACGCCATCGACCACGGCGCCGAGGAGGTGGTGCTGGTCGGCTGGTCGATGGGTGGTGCGATCGTGCTCCAGGCGCTGGTGCGCTCCTGGCTGGCCGACCGGGTGACCCGGGTCGTCCTCGACGCCCCGGTCATCGACTGGGCCGACGTGCTGCGCCACCAGGCCGCCCTCAACCGGGTGCCCGGGCCGGTCGGAGCGCTGGGCCGCTCGCTCATCGGGCGGCGCTCCGCCCGCCGGCTGGTCGGGGTCCACGAGCCGATCGACGTGGCCGAGACCGACTGGGTCGCCCGCGCCGACGAGCTGGCCCACCCGGTGCTGCTCATCCACTCCGAGGACGACGAGTTCGTCCCGGCCGGCCCGTCGGCCGCGCTGGCCGTGAAGCGGCCGGACCTCGTGCACTACGTGCCGTGGCGCGGGGCACGGCATACCAAGGAGTGGAACCAGGACCCGCAGCGCTGGGAACAGGTGGTGGGCGACTTCCTGTGCGGGTGACGTTGCCCGGCGGGTGTCACCCTGCGGGCGACATCCCTGCGCCGGTGGCCCGCCTCAGCCGGTGGCGGCGTCGGCACGCACCCAGCGGCCGAGCACGGTGCCCTCGGACTCGATGAGCACCCGCGGCACGAGGTGCTCGACGATCGAGGGCCCGGCGGTGATGCGGGTGTGGTCGCCGGCCACGATGGTCGGCGCGATGGTCAGGCAGAGCTCGTCGAGGTGGCCGGCCGAGACCAGGTCGTGCATGAGCTGCGGGCCGCCCTCGCACAGGATCCGGGTCAGCCCGCGCGCGGCGAGCTCCTTGATGGCCGCGTCGAGGTCGACCCCGTCGCCCCCGCGGACGATGACGTTGTCCGCGCCGAGCGCCGCGCGGGCGGCCTCGACGGCTTCCTCCGGCGCCCGCTCGCAGGTGAGGAGGATGACCTCGCCGGCGCCCTCGGGACGCTCGCGCAGCAGCGGAGGAAGCTGGGCCGAGCGGCTGGCCACGGCCAGCACGGGCGGGTCGGCGCGTCCGCTGCGGCCGCGGACGTCCTGCCACTGGGCCCGCGCGGCGATCGGGCGGTAGCCCTCGATCCGGGCGGTGCCGGCACCGACCAGAACCACGTCGGCGAGGGCGCGCAGCAGGCCGAAGACCTCGCGGTCGGCGCCGGTGTTGATCGACCCGGACCGGCCGTCGGAGCCGGTGGCGGCCCCGTCGAGGGTGGTCACGAAGTTGGCACGGACCCACGGCACGCCGCGGGTGGCGCTGCGCGGGTACTCGTAGAGCTCGGCCAGGGCCTCCGGGCTGAGCCGGCCGTCGCCCTCGTCGTCCGACGGGGCATCGGGGTGGGGTAGCAGCAGTCGCATCAGAGCCATCCTGTCACTGCTTGGCGGGTGTGGGTGCCTAGGCTGGAGCTCGTGTCGGAGACCGCAACGCAGGCGCCCCTGTCCACCCGCCGGCCCCAGGTGGACGCCTCGCGCCTCGTCGGGGAGCTGGTCCCCCCGCCGCGCTTCGACGTGGTCCGCTTCTCCACCTACCGCCCCGACCCGGCCCAGCCCAGCCAGGCCGCTGCGGTGCAGCGGCTGCAGGAGTATGCCGCGTCGCTGGGGGGAGCAGGCGGCTCGGGCGGCTCGCGGTGGCCGTGGGGGCGCCGGCGGTCGGCCACGGGGTCGGGGGTCTACCTCGACGGCGGCTTCGGGGTCGGCAAGACCCACCTGTTGGCCAGCCTCTGGCACGAGGCACCCGGACCCAAGGCGTTCGGCACGTTCGTCGAGCTGACCAACCTCGTAGGGGCGCTGGGCTTCGCGCGCACGGTCGAGGCCCTGCGCGGTCACCGGCTGGTGTGCATCGACGAGTTCGAGCTCGACGACCCCGGTGACACCGTGCTGATGTCGACCCTGCTGGCGCGGCTCGCCGAGGCCGGGGTGTCGCTGGCCGCGACCTCCAACACCCTCCCGGAGGCGCTGGGGGAGGGGCGGTTCGCCGCGGACGACTTCCTGCGCGAGATCGCCGCCCTGTCCAGCCGGTTCGAGGTGCTGACCGTCGACGGGCCGGACTTCCGCCACCGTGGCCTCGCGGCCGGTCCCGCACCGCTGTCCGAGGCCGAGGTCGTGGCCCGCGTCGAAGCCACCGGAGGTGCCCTCGACGGCTTTGACGAGCTGCTCGCCCATCTCGCCCAGGTGCACCCCAGCCGCTATGGCGCCCTGCTGGACGGGGTGACCTCGGTGGGCTGGCAAGGGGTGCACACGATCGAGGACCAGATGGTCGCGCTGCGCCTGGTCGTCCTGGCCGACCGCCTCTACGACCGGGACGTCCCGGTGTTCTCCAGCGGCGCCCCGCTCGGGGAGGTGTTCAGCGAGGAGCTGCTGCGCGGTGGATACCGCAAGAAGTACTTCCGCGCCGTGTCGCGGCTGACCGCGCTGGCGCGGGAGGCCAGCGGGGAGGTCGCGCACGGGCAGGGCTAGTGCGACCATCGGGCCATGGCTCACGTCACAGGGGACGGCCCGAGACCCTTCGGCGACGCGCTGCGGGTGGGGTCGGGCTTCCGGCTGGCCGACGTCGACCCGGCCTCCACCCCCGGCTTCGACGGCAAACGGCGCAACGCCGCAGAGCTGATGACCGAGACCGACGACGAGCTCGACGACCTGCAGGAGCGGCTCTACGCCGACGGCACCGCCGGGGGGAATCGGGCGGTGCTGCTCGTGGTGCAGGGCATGGACACCGCGGGCAAGGGTGGCATCATGCGCCACGTCGTGGGGTCGGTGGACCCCCAGGGCGTGCAGCACACGGCCTTCAAGGCGCCGAGCGAGGAGGAGCGGGCGCACGACTTCCTCTGGCGGATCCACAAGGCGCTGCCGCACGCCGGGCAGATCGGGGTGTTCGACCGCTCGCACTACGAGGACGTGCTCATCGTGCGCGTGCGCCGGTTGGTGCCCGAGGCGGTCTGGTCGGCGCGCTATGAGCAGATCAACGCCTTCGAGGCGCAGGTCAGCGCCGGCGGCACCGAGATCGTCAAGGTCATGCTCAACATCTCGCCGGAGGAGCAGAAGCTGCGGCTGATGTCACGCCTTGACCGGGCGGACAAGCACTGGAAGTACAACCCCGGTGACACCGACGAGCGCAAGCTGTGGGACGACTACATGGCTGCCTACCAGGTGGCGCTGGAGCGCTGCTCCACCGACGCTGCGCCGTGGTACGTCGTCCCCGCCGACCGGAAGTGGTACGCCCGGCTGGCCGTGCAGCAGCTGCTGCTGGAGCGGCTGCGGGCGATGGACCCGCAGTGGCCGACCGCCGACTTCGACGTGGCCGCCGAGAGGCGTCGCCTGGCCGCCACCTGAGGCGAGCACACGGCATACCGCTGCCCCGGGTCAGGTCCGGGGCTCGGGCTCCGGCTCCGGGGTGCGCAGCACGACGATGGCGCGGCCGGCCACCGGGTGCACCGACTTGGACTCCCACCTCTGCTGCTCCTGCGGCTCTACCGGGTCGGTGGTGTCGAGCACGACCTCCCACTCGGCGCCGTAGTCGCCCGGGGGCAGGGTGAATTCCACCGGCTCGCTGTGGGCGTTGAACAGCAGCAAGAAGTGCTGGTCGACGATCGGCCGGCCGAGACGGTCCGGCTCGGGGATCGCCTCGCCGTTGAGGAACACCATGAGGCTGCGCGCGTAGCCGTTGCGCCAGTCGAGCTCGTCCATCTCGGTGCCCTGCGGGGCGAACCACTCGATGTCGCCGAGCTCGCTGCGGCCACCGTGGGCCGCGTCGCCGGCGAAGAACCGGCGCCGGCGGAAGACCGGGTGGTTCTTGCGCAGCTGCACCAGCCGCGAGGTGAATGCCAGCAGGTCGTTGCGCTCGGCGTCGAGGTCCCAGTCGATCCATGCCAGCTCGCTGTCCTGGCAGTAGGCGTTGTTGTTGCCGCGCTGGGTGCGGCCGACCTCGTCGCCGTGGGCGATCATGGGCACGCCCTGGCTGAGCAGCAGCGTGGCCAGGAAGTTGCGCTGTTGCTGGGCGCGCAGCTCGTTGACCTCGGCGTCGTCGGTCTCGCCCTCGACGCCGCAGTTCCACGAGCGGTTGTGGCTCTCTCCGTCGTTGTTGTCCTCGCCGTTGGCCTCGTTGTGCTTCTCGTTGTAGGAGACCAGGTCGCGCAGGGTGAAACCGTCGTGGGCGGTGACGAAGTTGATCGAGGCGATCGGCTTGCGCGCGGACTGCTCGTAGAGGTCGCTGGAACCCGTGATGCGCGAGGCGAACTCGCCCAGCGTCGCCGGCTCACCACGCCAGAAGTCGCGCACGGTGTCGCGGTACTTGCCGTTCCACTCGGTCCACAGCGGGGGGAAGTTGCCGACCTGGTAGCCGCCGTCGCCGACGTCCCACGGCTCGGCGATGAGCTTGACCTGGCTGACCACCGGGTCCTGCTGCACCAGGTCGAAGAACGCCGAGAGCCGGTCGACCTCGTGGAACTGGCGGGCCAGTGTCGCCGCGAGGTCGAAGCGGAAGCCGTCGACGTGCATCTCCAGCACCCAGTAGCGCAGTGAGTCCATGATCAGCTGCAGCACGTGCGGGTTGCGCATCAGCAGGCTGTTGCCGGTGCCCGTGGTGTCGTAGTAGTGCGCCTTGTTGTCGTCGACGAGGCGGTAGAACGAGGCGTTGTCCAGGCCGCGGAAGGCGATCGTCGGGCCCTGCTCGTTGCCCTCGGCGGTGTGGTTGTAGACGACGTCGAGGATGACCTCGATGTCGGCCTCGTGCAGCGCCTTGACCATCGACTTGAACTCGGTGACCTGCTGGCCGCGGGTGCCGGTGGCGGCATACGCGTTGTGCGGGGCCAGGAAGCCGATGGTGTTGTAGCCCCAGTAGTTGGACAGGCCCTTGCCGGCGAGGTGGGTGTCCTGGACGAACTGGTGCACCGGCATGAGCTCGAGCGCGGTGACGCCCAGGCCCTTGAGGTGCTCGATCACCGCGGGGTGGCCGATCGCGGCGTAGGTCCCGCGGATCGCGTCCGGCACGTCCGGGTGGGTCATGGTCAGGCCCTTGACGTGGGCCTCGTAGATCACGCTGTCGTGGTACTCGTGAGCCGGCGGGCGGTCGTGGCCCCAGTCGAACCACGGGTTGGTCACCACCGAGAGCATGGTGTGGCCGAGGGAGTCGTCCTCGTTGAACACCTCGGGCTTGCCGAAGCGGTAGGAGAAGAGCGCCTCGTCGCCGTCGACCTGGCCGTCGATCGCCTTGGCGTAGGGGTCGAGCAGCAGCTTGGCCGGGTTGCACCGGTGGCCGTTCTCGGGGTCGTACGGACCGTGCACCCGGAACCCGTAGCGCTGGCCGGGCTGCACGGTCGGCACGTAGGCGTGCCAGACGTAGCCGTCGACCTCACGCAGGTCGATGCGGGTCTCGGTGTCGTCGTCGTCGACGAGGCACAGCTCGACGCGATCGGCGACCTCGGAGAAGACGGCGAAGTTCACGCCGCTGCCGTCGAAGGTGGCCCCGAGGGGATAGGGCTTACCCGGCCAGATGTCCATGAGGTCCTTCGCGTCAGGCGGTGCCACGGGGTGTGGTGGCCCCATTGTGTCCTGAACGCCCGGTTCGTGGGTGACGGCTCCGTGACGTGGACGGACACCGGGGCTGTGCCGGTATGCCGGCTTCGGCCGGTTCCAGCCGGGTCCGGCCGGTATGCCGGCCGGTCAGGCGGCCTTGTCGTCGACCTTCTTGATCGCGGAGATCTCGAACTCCAGGGAGATGCGCTCGGAGATCAGCAGGCCGCCGGAGTCGAGCGGGACGTTCCACTCGAGGCCGAAGTCGCGGCGGTTGATCCGGCGGCTGCCCTCGAAGCCCGCGCGGATGAAGCCGTCGTGGTCGGTGTCGACACCGAGCATCTCCAGCGGGATGACGACCTGGCGGGTGATGTCGCGGATGGTCAGATCGCCGGTGATCATGTAGGCGTTGTCCTCGACCTCCTCCACGTTGGTGCTGATGAAGGTGATCTCCGGCCACTTCTCCACGTCGAAGAAGTCTCCGCTCCTCAGGTGCCCGTCCCGCTGCTCGTTGCGGGTGTCGATGCTGGCCGCCTTGAGGATGACCCGGACCGAGCTCTTGGACATGTCGTCGAGGTCGGCCACGAACGAGCCGTCGACGTCGTTGAAGGCCCCGCGGACGGTGGCGACCATGGCGTGCTTCGCGGAGAAGCCGATCCGCGTGTGGGCGGGGTCGAACTCCCACTCGCCGTTGAGCACGGCGGCGTTGTCGGTCATGGGTTCCTCCGGGGGATAGGGGACAACCGCGTGAGTATGGCACGCACCCGACCCCGCTCCTCAAACTCGCCTATGGGGTGAAATGTCCGGTTCCCGGACGCCGTGGGCGCCCCGTGCGTCAGCGCGGATCGTCCGGGCCGCGCAGTGTGGGAAGGGTCACCGGACCGGTTCGACGGCTGCTTCGACGCGGAACACCGGGAAATGCGCGGCTACCGCCTCGAACTCGGCCAGCGGGGCGTGCCGGTCCATCGGCACGTGCGGGCGGGCCCCGGGGGCCTGGTCCAGGTAGCGCTTGAGGAACGGCGCGCGCTGGCCGGCAGGCACCTCCAGCAGCAGGACGGGCGTGGCCTGACGGCGCCGCAGCACCGCGCGGCCACCGGCGGCGCGCACGTTGCGCACCCAGCTCGTGTCCTCACCGAGCATCGAGACCACGTAGTGCCGGCCGCCGAGCTCGGCCAGCACCAGCGGGACGGAGATGGTGCGGCCCGTACGACGGCCGCGCACCTCCAGTGTGACCGCGCGGGCGGGCGAGAGCAGGCCGGCCGAGAACTGCCAGGCCGAGAGCCGGTTGGCGGCCCGGGCCAGGCTGCCCGGGCGTCCGTCGCGGTACATCCAGCGCCGGAACGCCTCCGTGCGCGCCCTGGCCGCCCGCCACAGCGTCCCTGTGTCCAAGCGACCACCTCCCGCCCCGCGTGCCGTCCCGACCACGATGGCCAGCCGGTGACTGCCGGGGCAGGGGCTCTGGTCCCGGAGGCGGTTGCCCGCCCGTGCGGGCCCGGCGAGACTCGCGGCACGGAGCCGGTCGGGTGCGAGGTGGTGCGGATGGGCTGGTACCAGCAGTTCTTCGTCGAGACCGGCCGGGCCGCGGCAGCCTGGGCCCTGCTCGGTTTCGTCGTGACGTTCGCGGTGACCCGCCTGGTGACGCGCCGGATCCGGGCCGCGGCGCTCGCGCGTGCCGCCGAGCCCAGTGCGCAGCACGCCCCGGAGGGGGCCGGCGACAGGGGCGGCAGCAGAGGCGGCCTGGGCGACGTGTACATCGGCGGGGTCCACGTCCACCACCAGGTGTGGGGGATCCTGCTGGTCCTGCTGACTGCCCTGCTGGAGTTCCGCTACGCGCCGCAGAGCCCGTGGGCCGAGGTGCTGGCCGCCCTGTTCGGCACGGGCGCAGCGCTGACCCTCGACGAGTTCGCCCTCTGGTTCCACCTCGACGACGTCTACTGGGGCCAGGAGGGGCGCAAGTCGATCGACGCCATCCTGCTCGGTGGCGCGCTCGGCGTCGTGCTGATGTTGCAGGCCTCACCGATCGGGGCGACCACCCGGCGCGCCGAGGTCGCCCAGTGGCTCTACGTCACCGAGGTCGGCATCCACCTGGCCACGGCGGGGATCTGCTTCGTCAAGGGCAAGATCGCCACCGGGATGATCGGCGTGGTGGTGCCGATCGTCGCCACCGTCGGGGCGATCCGGCTCGCCAAGCCGGACTCGGTCTGGGCGCGCCGCCGCTACGGGCCGGCCAAGCGCGTCAAGGCGCAGAGCCGCTTCGGTGAGGCCTACCGGCGGCGGCACGACCGGATCCGGGACCTGCTCGGCGGGGCCCTCCCCACGCCGGAGCACGAGGAGGGCGCCCGCCGGGACTGATGCCCGGCCAGGTGATGGTCGTGCTGGCGTCAGCGACGGTCCCGGCGGTCCTCACGACGGTCGGAGCGCCGCGACACCCCGTGTGAGACTACGGCGGCCGTGCCGACGACTGCGGCACCGCGTGCCACCGGACGCCCGATCACGCCACGACGTCCCATCCTCCTGGCTGCCAGCGGCATGTCACTCACCCTCTCCTGCGTCCTCGGACTCTTCTTCCTCGATCGCCTGGATCAGCGCCTGCACCGGGATCCGGCCGCTGTCGACCAGGTGACCTCCCGCGTGACGCAGCGCCGAGGCGAACGGGGCCGCCCAGGCGTTCTCCCACACCAGCAGCGCCGCCGTGCTGCCGGGCTCGATCACCTCGGCCACCGCTGCCACGTCGTCCTCGCTGAGCAGCCACGCGAGCTCGGTCTCGTAGGCCCGCAGCACCCCGAGCTCGCTCTCGTCGACCTCGCTGAGCTCGGAGATGTCGAGGGAACCGTCCTCGCCCTTGCGGATCAGCACGAGGTCGAGCACGCGGATGGTGCCGCTGCGCACGAGCTGTTCGAGCGTGGGGATGATCTCGCCCCTGAACCGGCTTCCGGGGAACTCCACGACGATCCAGTCGACCGGGCCGAGCTCGTCGAGCGGCTGGGCAACCGGGGCTGTCATCTGGTCGGTCATGTCTGGCCTCCTGCCTCATGGCCGGCACCGCGGACGCGGCCGGCACGTAGCCATCGTGGGCAGGGACGGGACGCTGGGGCATCACCCGGCACGAATGAGGACGAAGGCCCCGGGACGACGAACGGCGCCCGGCCAGTGGCCGGACGCCGTTTGTGCATGGTGGGCGATACTGGGTTTGAACCAGTGACCTCTTCCGTGTCAAGGAAGCGCGCTACCGCTGCGCCAATCGCCCCGGGGCGGCCCCTGGGGGCTGCGTGGAGCGGACGACGGGACTCGAACCCGCGACCCTCACCTTGGCAAGGTGATGCTCTACCAACTGAGCCACGTCCGCGTGTGAACTCCAGCGGGTTCGTGCCCCGCTGTCGTTGCGATGTCAGACATTAGCCCATCCGCGGACCCCTCGATGACACCCCCCTGCCATCGGGGGTCCGCGGGTCCGGCTCAGCCCGCGAACGCCCGGTCGATGACTCGCGTCCCCGACGCGCGGACGGCCGATGCCGGCAGGGTGCCGAAGCTGTGCCCGTGCTCGCCGCCGAGGCGGCTCGCGACGAACACCCCGGAGACGTATGCCGGTGCGAAGCGGACGAGCAGGCTCGCCTGCAGGGTGGTGGCGAGCAGCTCCACGACCCCGCGCGCCCCGGCCTGCGCGTCACCGGGGTCGCGGGTGGCCAGCTCGCGGGCCGCCGCCACGGAGCGCTCGATCGCGGTGTCGAGGCGGGCGTCGGCGCCCCGGGCGTGGGCGAGCTCCTGGTGGAGCGCCTCCAGGGCGTGCGGCTCACGGGTGATGGCGCGCACCACGTCGAGGGCGTTGACGTTGCCCGAGCCCTCCCAGATCGAGTTCAACGGCGCCTCGCGGTAGAGCCGGGCCAGCCCGTTCTCCTCGACGAAACCGTTGCCGCCCAAGCACTCCAGCGCCTCGGCCACCATCGGCGAGGCGCGCTTGCAGACCCAGAACTTGGCCACCGCGACGGCCAGGCGGGAGAAGGCGGTGTCGCCCGCGTCGACGGCGGCGGCCAGGCGCAGGCCCAGCGTTGTCGCCGCCTCGGACTCCAGGGCCAGGTCGGTCAGCACGTTGCGCATCAGGGGCTGGTCGACCAGCGCGGCGCCGAAGGCCTGGCGGTGGCGGGTGTGGTGCACGGCCCGGACGAGCGCGGCGCGCATGGTCGAGGCCGAGCCCAGGACGCAGTCCAGCCGGGTCGCGGCCACCATGTCCAGGATGGTGCGGATGCCGCGGCCCTCGTCGCCCAGGCGCACCCCCCACGTGCCGTCGAGCTCGATCTCGGAGGAGGCGTTGGAGCGGTTGCCCAGCTTGTCCTTGAGCCGCTGGATGGCGAAGGGGTTTCGGCTGCCGTCGGCCAGCACCCGGGGCACCACGAAGCAGGTGAGCCCGCCGGGCGCCTGGGCCAGGACGAGGAAGACGTCGCTCATCGGGGCCGAGCAGAACCACTTGTGGCCGGTCAGCCGGTAGGTGTCCCCGCCCTCGAGCGGCCCACCGGGGGAGGGCGTGGCCACGGTCGCGTTCTGGCGCACGTCCGACCCACCCTGCTTCTCGGTCATTCCCATCCCGGCGATCGCGCCGGCCTTGTCCGCGCGCGACCGCAGGCCGAAGTCGTACTCGCGGGAGGCGAGCAGGGGAGCCCACAGGGCACTCAGCTCGGGGCTGGTCATCAGGGCCGGCACCGCGGCATACGTCATGGACACCGGGCAGCCGTGGCCCGCCTCCACCTGTGACCAGGCGACGAACCCGGCGGCACGCCGCACGTGCGCGGCCGTCCCGACCGGGCGGGTCCAGGGCTCGGCCGTGAGGCCGTGGGAGACCGCAGTCGACATCAGCTCGTGCCAGGCCGGGTGGAACTCGACCTCGTCGATGCGCTCGCCGCGGGGGGAGTGGGTGTGCAGCACCGGGGTGACCCGGTCGGCCTGGTCGCCCCAGGCCTGCGCCCGCGCCGTCCCCGCGAGCTCGCCGAGCCGGCTCAGCCCGGCGCGGTCGGTCGCGTCACCCCACCGGGTCAGGCCCTCGGTGAGGGCGGGGTCGGAGTCGACCACGTTGTGGCCGAGCAGCGGCGGGACCTGGTTGGTGACCTCGTGTGTGCTCACCCCGGGCAGGCTAGGGCGGATGGTTACCGATGGGTACACCCCGGCGAGGTCCCGGGGGTGTCAGGTCCGTCACGCGGCCTGTCGGCGGTTACCGTGGTGCGGTGAGAAGCAGGCGGAGGGTGCTGGTCAGACGCGTGGAGCGGCGGCTCGGGCAATGAGCCCGAAGGACCGCGTCCGCCGGCGCCTCGCCCGTGTGCCAGGTGCTCTCGCCCTCGCCCGGCTCGCCGTGGCGACGTGGCGGCTGTGCCTGCGCTACCGCGTCACCGGGCTCGCGTCGGAGGCCGGGTTCTTCGCCCTGCTGTCGCTGCCGCCGCTGGTGCTGGGGATCTTCGGCGGCGTCGGCTACGTCGGGCGCTGGCTGGGCCCGGACACGACCGGCCAGGTCAGCACGGCGATCGAACGGTATGCCGAGCGCTTCCTCACCGACGACAGCGTGCGGCAGGTCATCGTGCCCACCGTCGACGACGTCCTGCGCAACGGGCGCATCGACGTCATCTCGATCGGCTTCGTCCTCTCCCTGTGGTCCGGCTCGCGGGCCCTCAACGTCTTCGTCGACACCATCTCGATCATGTATGGCCAGAGCGGGGTGCGCGGGATCGTGCGCACCCGCGCGCTGAGCTTCACCCTCTACCTCGTGGCCCTGGTGGTCGGCGTCGTCGTCATGCCGCTGGTCACCGTCGGCCCGAGCGTCATGGCGCGGCTGCTGCCGGCCCGGCTGGAGTTCCTCATCGGGCTGTACTGGCCCACGGTGGTCATCCTGACCGTCGCCAGCCTGACCACGCTGTTCCACGTCAGCACGCCCCGGCGCTCGCCGTGGAAGCGGGACATCCCCGGCGCGGTGCTGACGCTGGCGATCTGGCTGCTGAGCTCGTTCGTCCTGCGGCTGTGGCTCGGCGCCTCCGTCGGCGGGACCTCCATCTACGGCCCGCTGGCCGCGCCGATCGTGGTGCTGATCTGGTTGTACTTCCTCGCGATCGCCGTGCTCATCGGGGCAGCCTTCAACGCCGCCGCGCGCCAGCTGTGGCCGGTGCAGGAGCGGTTCAGCTCGCGCGCCCGGCTCATCTCGTGGCTGCGCGAGGAGTCCCGACGCCGACGGGAGGGGGCCGTCGCCGGCGGGGCCGTCGACGCCCCGGGGGCGCTCGCCGGGCTGCCGGGCGCCACTCCCGTGCCTCGGGACGAGAGCCCCGTGACTCCGGCGGAGAGCCGCGCCCACGCGCCGGCCAGGAGCGAGCGGCGCCGTCCGGCGCACGAACGGCCGCTCACGCCGATGCCGGAGCCGGGGGCGCCGGCCGGTGCCGACCGCCGGTTGGACTCCGATCCTCGAAATCGGCTACTGTCTGACCGCACGCACGGCGGGTAGTTACACCGCTGGCGTTCACGCGGACGTGGCTCAGTTGGTAGAGCATCACCTTGCCAAGGTGAGGGTCGCGGGTTCGAGTCCCGTCGTCCGCTCGGAGGCCCAGTGCCTTCCCGGAGGTCCCCGTGGCCTTCACGGTGGAGTGGCCGAGAGGCGAGGCAACGGCCTGCAAAGCCGTGTACACGGGTTCAAATCCCGTCTCCACCTCGGGCGATTGGCGCAGTGGTAGCGCGCTTCCTTGACACGGAAGAGGTCACTGGTTCAAACCCAGTATCGCCCACCATCGACAGCGAGCCCCTGACCCGCAGCACGCGGGTCAGGGGCTCGCTGGCTTTCGTACGTGGGGCGGGTGCGGTGCGGCCGTCGGCCACGACGTGGCGGCGTGGGCGAGGGCGTGCTCCTCCAGCCCGGCGACGAGGCGCTCGAAGAGCGCACCGGCCGCGGGCCCGCTCCAGTCCTCGGGCAGCACCTCCGGCGGCAGGCCCGGGTCGCGGTAGGGCAGCTTGCGCCACCGGTCGATGACACCGAGGTAGGCGGTGAACGCGTCAGCGCCCTCGGGCGCCTCATCGGCGTCGGACGTCGTGGCGAGGTCTGCGCAGGAGCCGATGAAATCCTGGTACTGCTGGTCGATCTCCTTGAGGTTCCAGCAGTCGGAGATCAGCCCCGAGAGCTGCTCGCCGCCGACGTGCCGGCCGACGAACAGGGCGCACCGCGAGGTGAGGCCGAGTTCCCCGATGGCCCGCTCGGCGGCCGCGGCCATCCGGGCCGGGGCGATCCACACGCCGCCGCCCATCATCCCGAACCCCAGGGCGGTGAGCCGTGACCGCAGCTGGTGGCGCCGCGCCCGCGCAGACTCGGGCACCGAGAAGCTGAGGACGCACCAGCCATCCGCCAGGTCCGCGGGCTCACGGGCGTGCCAGATGACCTCGTCGCCGGCGGCGAGGGCCGCCAGTGCGGTGTCGGTCAGCGCGTAGCCCCGCACCCCCACCCGGGTCTCGGGCATGAGCCAGTCCCGCCGCTTGAGGCGGAAGACGGCGGTGCGGACGCTCTGCGCGTCCAGCCCCATCGGCGTCAACAGGTCGACGGCACCCCGGATCGGCATCCAGCCGCCCATCGGGCGGACGACCGCTCCGAGGAAGCTGACGACCACCGTGCGAGACCTCTGTGCCGTCAGCGGGGCCGCCAGGGGGGCGTTCGGCGCGTCGGGCACGGCGCTCATCCTGCCAGCGGCGGCGTGGCGGGCTTCCAGCGGACGTGGACCGGCTCGAGCGGGCCGGAGCGCAGCAGCGACAGCCGCGGAGGCACCTTGTCGGTGCGTGAGGTCGGTGGCTTCCGCTGCCCGGCGCGCCACGGGAGCGGCCAGTCGGCGGCCGGCCCCCGGTAGTCCTGCTCGGCCGCCGCGTGCAGGGTCCACTGCGGGTCGTAGAGGTGGGTGCGTCCGAGCGCGCACAGGTCGGCGCGCCCGGCAAGGAGGATCGAGTTGACGTCGTCGTAGGAGGAGATGGCCCCGACCGCGATCACCGCGACCCCGGCCGGTGCCGCGACCTCGTGACGGATCCGGTCCGCGAAGGGCGTCTGGTAGGAGCGGCCGAACGCCGGCGTCTCGTCCTTGGTCACCTGGCCGGAGGACACGTCGATGGCGGCGGCGCCGTGCTCGATGAACGCGCGGGCGATCTCCACGGCGTCGTCGGCGGTGTTGCCGTCGGGCACCCAGTCTGTGGCGGAGATGCGCACCGTGACCGGGATGGTCGGCGGCACGGCGGCCCGGACCGCGTCGAAGACCTCGAGCGGGAAGCGCAACCGGCCGGCCACGTCCCCGCCGTACTCGTCCGTGCGCCGGTTGGACACCGGCGACAGGAACGAGGACAGCAGGTAGCCGTGCGCCGCGTGGAGCTCGATGAGGTCGAACCCGGCCTCCACGCCACGACGGGCTGCCGCCACGAAGTCGGCCACGACGGCGTCCATGTCGGCGCGGGTGACCTCGCGCGGGACGTGGCAACCCTCGCCGTACGGGATGGGGGAGGGCCCGATGACCGGCCAGTTGCCCTCCTCCAGCGGCTCGTCCATGCCCTCCCACATGAGCTTCGTCGAGCCCTTGCGGCCCGAGTGGCCCAGCTGCAGGCCGATCTTCGCGGTGCTGTGGCCGTGCACGAAGCCGGTGACCGTGGCCCAGGCGTCCCGCTGCGCGTCGTTCCACAGCCCAGGGCAGCCGGGGGTGATCCGGCCCTCGGGGGAGACGCACGTCATCTCCGTCATGACCAGGCCGGCACCCCCGAGGGCCTTGGACCCCAGGTGGACGAGGTGGAACTCGCCCGGCACCCCGTCGACGGCGGAGTACATGTCCATCGGCGAGAGGATGACCCGGTTCTTCAGCTCCAGCGCTCCGATCCTGGCCGGCTGGAACATCGCCGGCACCACCTGGGTGCACCCCTGCTGCCGCGCGAACTCCGCCTCCATCAGGGCGGCGAACTCCCCGTCGCGCTCCTTGAGGTTCTCGAAGGTGATGCGCCGGGACCGGGTGAGCAGGTTGAACACGAACTGCGCCGGGTCCTGGTCGGCGTACATGCCGATGCGCTCGAACCACTCCAGCGACGCCTGGGCGGCGCGCTGGGTCGACTCGACGACCGGCCGGCGCTCGGCCTCGTAGGCGGTGAGGGCCTGCTCCACGGTGTCGTGCTCGTGGAGGCACGCGGCGAGGGCCAGGGCGTCCTCCATGGCGAGCTTGGTCCCGGAGCCGATGGAGAAGTGGGCGGTGTGCGCCGCGTCCCCGAGCAGGACGACGTTGCCGTCGTGCCACCGCTCGTTGCGCACCGTGTGGAAGGTGACCCACCTGGAGTTGTTGGTGAGGACCCGATGGCCCTCGAGCTCGTCCCGGAAGATCTCCCTGATGCGCTCCACCGCGTGCTCGTCGGACGCCCCCGGCGGGAACGCCTCGTGCTCTGTCCGGTCGAACCCGGCGCGCCGCCAGACGTCCTCGTGCATCTCGACGATGAACGTCGAGCCCGTGTCGGAGTAGGGGTAGCCGTGGATCTGCATGGTGCCCCACTCCGTCTGCTTGACGAAGAACTGGAACGCCTCGAAGACCAGGTCGGTGCCCAGCCAGATGTACTTGTTGCGGCGCCGGTCCAGGGTGGGCCGGAACACGTCGGCACCGGCGTCACGGACCGTCGAGTTGAGCCCGTCCGCGGCGACCACCAGGTCGTGCGCCGCGCGCAGCTGCGCCACGTCGGGTGCAGGCGTGCGGTAGTGGACCACCACCCCGAGCTCGCCGGCCCGCTCCTGCAGGATCTGCAGGAGCTCCCGGCGGCTCATGGCTGCGAAACCCTGGCCACCCACCGTGAACGAACGGCCGAAGACCCCGACGTCGATGTCGGTCCACCTCGCGAACCGGCGCTCCATCCGGCCGTAGATCTCGGTGTCGGCGCTCTCGATGCCACCCAGGGTCTCGTCGGAGAAGACCACGCCGAAGCCGAAGGTGTCGTCGGGGGCGTTGCGCTCCCAGACGGTGACCTCGTGCGCCGGGTCGAGCTGCTTCATCAGCGCGGCGAGGTAGAGGCCTCCGGGGCCGCCGCCCGCGATGGCGATCCTCATGGCGCTCCCCTCACGCCTCGACCGGGACGTCCGGTGCCTGCGTGCCGGCCGCCTCGCCGGTGCCGCCGGCGGCTTCCTCCCGGACCCGGCGGCGCAGCTCGTAGTGCTGGAGCTTGCCGCTGCGGTTGCGCGGCAGGGCGTCGGTGAACCGGACGTCGCGGGGGTACTTGTACGGCGCCAGCTGCGCCTTGACGTGGTCCTGGATCTGGGTGGCCATGGCGGCGTCGCCGGCCACCCCGTCCCTCAGCACGATGAACGCGCACACCACGGAGCCGCGCTCGGCGTCGGGGCGCGCCACGACGGCGCACTCGGCGACGTCGGGGTGGCTGTCGATGGCGGCCTCCACCTCCGGTGCCGCGATGTTGTAGCCCGAGGAGATGATCATGTTGTCGGTCCGGGCCCGGTAGTAGAAGTAGCCCTCCTCGTCGCGGGTGAAGGTGTCACCGGTGAGGTTCCAGCCACCGACGACGTAGTCGCGCTGGCGGTCGTCGTCGAGGTAGCGGCAGCCGACCGGCCCGATGACCGCCAGCCGCCCCTCGGCGCCGGGTGGCAGCTCCGCGCCGAGCTCGTCGAGGATCGTGGCGCGGTAGCCCGGCACCGGTCGGCCCGTCGCCCCGGGCCGGATGTCCTCGCCGGCCGCCGAGATGAAGATGTGCAGCAGCTCCGTGGCCCCGATGCCGTCGATGACGTCGAGCCCGATCTCGTCGTGCAGCCGCTGCCACGTCTGCTCGGTGATGTGCTCGCCCGCGCTCACCGCCGCGCGCAGGCCGCGCAGCTGCCCCACCTTGCCCGCGGCCAGGATCCGCCGGTATGCCGTGGGTGCCGTCGCGAGCACCGTCACCCCGTGCTCGGCGACGAGGTCGGCCAGCTGGTCCGGCGTCGCCTGCTCGGTGAGGAACGCGCACGCGCCGGCCCGGAGCGGGAAGACGACCAGCATGCCCAGCCCGAAGGTGAACGCGAACGGCGCGCTGCAGGCGACGACGTCCTCGGGCACCAGCCGCAGGACGCCCTGGCCGAAGGTGTTGTCGATCGAGAGCAGGTCACGGTGGAAGTGCACCGTGACCTTCGGGACACCGGTGCTGCCGGATGTCGGACCGAACAGGGCGACGTCGTCCGCGGCCGTCGCGACGTTCTCGAAGGCCCCCGACTTCGCCGAGGCGAGGGTGGTCAGGTCCTCGGCGTCGTCGGCGCCGAAGGTCACGACGCGCAGCTCAGGTGCCGCCTCCCGGCGCAGGGCCTCGGCCTCGTCGACGAAGCGGTGGTCCACGAGGGCGATGCAGGGCCGGCACCGGTCGGCGATGGGCGTCAGCTCGCGGACCCGCAGCGCGGCGAACGTGGTGACCACGATCCCGCCGGCCTTGAGGACGCCGAGCCAGGCGGCCACGGTCCACGGGGTGTTGGGGGAGCGCAGCAGCACCCGGTTGCCCGGCACGAGGCCGAGGTCCTCGACCAGCACCTGGGCGACCTGGTTGGCGCGACGCTGCAGCTCGCCGTAGGTCCACACCTCGCCCTCCGGTGTGCGCAGGGCCGGACGGTCCGGCCCGAACGTCGCGACCGGGACGTCGATGAGCTCGGTCGCGGCGTTGAGGCGTGCGGGGTACTGCAGGAGCTCGGTGGTGAACTCCAGCTCCGGCCACTGGTCCGACGGCGGGAGGTGGTCCCGCGCGAACGTGTCGACGTGGGCCGACGGTGAGAGCGTGCTCATGACCTGCCTCCTGAGCCGAGACGGAGCATGCCTTCCTGGACGACGGTCGCCAGGTGGGTGTGGTCGGAGCCGAAGAGCCGCCCGGTGGCCACGCCCCGGCCGTTCTCGGCGGCCAGCGCCTCCTGGGTGTAGAGGACCCAGCCGTCGACGGCGCCGGCCCGGTGGAACCACATCGCGTGGTCGAGGCTGGCGGTGACCAGGCCCGGTTGGGCCCAGGCGAGGCCGAGCACCCGCAGCACCGGCTCGAGGATCGTGTAGTCGCAGACGTACGTCAGTGCGGCCAGGTCCCGCTGGGCGTCGGTCAGGCCGACCACCGGCCGCAGGGCGTCGAACGGCCGGACCCAGACCGCCTGGTGCGGGCTCCGGTGCCCGTCCACGGTCAGGTAGAGCGGTCCGGGCACGTGGCGCATGTCGAAGCTGCGCCCGCCCGACCAGTACGCCCTCGACTCCTGCGTCATGGTCCCGCCGCTGCGGTCCTGCAGGTATGCCGCGCTGCTGGGGAGCTCGTCCGGGTGCGGGACCTCGGCGGGGTACTCCACGGCATACGTGCCCCCGGGCTCACCCGCGGCGAAGCTGGCCAGGCAGACGTACACGGCCTTGCCGTTCTGGAAGCCGCGGACCTGGCGGGTGCTGTAGCCCCGGCCGTCCCGCAGGACCTCCACCTCGTAGCGCACGTCAGCGCCGATGTCGACCGGCCGCAGGAAGTAGGAGTGCATCGAGTGCAGGGCCTTGCCGTCGGGCACCGACCGCATCGCCGCCACCGCCGCCTGGGCGACCAGGTCGCCGCCGTAGGCCTTGGGCCACGGGCACGCCTGCGTGGTCGCCGTGAAGGCCAGGTCGAAGTGCTCCGGCTCGACCGGGGTCAGGGTCGCGGCCGCGGTGAACAGCGAGGAGGTCAGCGTGGGCGCTGCGGAGGTCACGGCCGGTCCGCCCAGTCGCGCAGGTCGGCGTCGGCCACGTCGGGCAGGTTGACGACGATGTTCTCCGGCGTTCGCGTCGTCATCCAGGTGAGCGGCCGGTTGCGGTCGATGTTGCACTCGACGTGGGGCATGAACGGCGGCATGAAGACCCAGTCGCCCTCCTCCATGTCGAGGTAGTCGGCGAAGTCGGTGCCGAAGTAGATGCGGGCGCGGCCGGACAGGACGTAGCCTCCGGTCTCGGCCTCGCCATGGTGGTGGGGCACCGAGCGGTAGCCCGCCTCGTTGCTCACCTTCCCGAACCAGATCCGCGTGGCCGGGGTGTGCTGGATGCTCACGCCGGAGATCCGCGAGGCGCCGGCCGACTGACCGGTTTCGCCCGGCTCATGCCCGGCGCGGGTGACGACCGGGACGACGAGCCCGCTGTCCGTGGCATACATCGAGTTGTCGCCCTCGAGGACGTACCTGCCGAAGTCCGGTTCCATGGATGGCTCCTCGCCGTGCCGGTGCGTCGACACGTCCTCCGGGGCGGCCTCGTTGCCGCGCTGGATGTTCTCGGATCGTAACGACCGTTGAAGCAATGTCAATGGACGTTACGCTGGCGTCCCCCCGTCCCGGAACCCGCTCGCGAACCCGCCCGAGACCCTGCAGGAGGCACCGTGACCGACAGCGCCGACCCCGTGCCGGTGAACCCCGCGTCGCTGCCCGCCCCGCGCGGCTACTCCCATGGCACCTTGAGCGGCAACACGCTCTACCTCGGTGGGCAGACGGCGCTCGACACGGACATGCGAATCGTCCCCGGCGGGATCGTCGCCCAGTTCCGCCAGGCGTTCACCAACGTCCTGACCACCCTGTCCGCGGTGGGTGGCCGGCCGGAGGACCTGGTCAGCATCACCATCTACCTCACCGACATCCCGGACTACCAGGCCCACGGCGCGGAGATCGGCGAGGTCTGGCGTGAGCTGGCGGGGCCGGTCTACCCCGCCATGGCCGGCATCGGGACCGCCGCCCTCTGGCAGCCGGAGGCGATGATCGAGATCCTCGGGGTCGCGGTGGTCCCCGAGGCGCGGCTGGTCCGACCGAGCTGAGCCGCGTCCGGGCGCAGGTATGCCGGGTGCGGACGTCCGCACCCGGCATACCGCCCCTCAGCCGTCGGTGTCCTCGGCCGACCCCCGCCTGCGGCGGCGCCACCAGGGCACCATCGCGATGGCAGCCATGGCCATCGGCGTCGCGATCGCCACGGGGAGCACGCCACCGGGGTTGCTCTTCTCGAACGCGTTGACGGTCAGGTGGATGCCGGGGCTGGCGACCGGGTTGGTGGTGGCGTTGGCGCCGGCCGGCTCCGGGATGACGGTCAGGTAGATCATGTAGTCGCCCTTGAGGATGGCGTTGACCGTCCACTGCTGCGCGTCGCTCTCCCCGGGCTCCAGCGGGTCCACCCCCTGGGTCCGCTCCGGTGACCAGTCCTCGGGGTCAACGGGCTCTCCCTCGCCCGTCTTGATGATGTTCATGGCCACGTTGGATGCCGCCGAGGTGGTCGACCCCGTGTTCTTGACGACGGTCGTGAACGTGATGGACTGGCCGGCGTTGACCGTCTTGTAGGCCAGGTCCGTGGTGATGCTCAGCCCGTTGGCTCCGCCGGAGGCGGATGGCGCTGCAGCTGCGGCCGGGCCCAGTCCGAGCGCGGGGACCGACAGCAGGGCCAGGACGAGCGCCGGCCCGGCCAGCGCCTCGGTGCGCGCACCCCGGTGCCACCTCGACCGGCCCGGCCGGGAGGCCTCCACGTCGAGCCGCAGGCGGGGTGCGGCGACCAGCATGAGCACGAGGAGGACGCCCGCGGCGGCGTAGATCGCGGCCATGAGGTACGGCATCTTCTCCGCCACCGTCCGGTTGTTGACGACGACCTTCTCGAGGAACTCGCTGGAGGCCTGCAGCGGGTTGAGCTGCTGGACCAGGTAGCCCAGGTCGCCCTTCTGCGCACTGCCGGGCCACTGGGTGGGGATGAGGAAGATGAGGTAGACCAGCAGGCTGGCGAACAGGCTGGTGCGGTTGGACCGCGACCAGATGCTGATCACCATGGCCAGCCCCGTGAAGGCGATGGACATCAGGCCGCCGAGCATCGCACCGAGGAGCAGGGCCTCGGTGATGCTGTCGTCGCCCTGGCCCAGCACCCAGACGTACGGCACCGAGATCAGCAGGGTCAGGGGCCACGGTGTGAGGGCGGCGAGGAACTTGCCGACCACCAGCTGCCGCGGCCGTACCGGGGTCAGGAGCAGCGGCTCCAGGGTCGCCCGTTCCCGCTCACCGCTGAAGGAGTCGGCGGCGATCACCAACCCGACGAACAGCCCGAAGGTGATGCTGCTCAGGACGGTCAGGAACACCATCTCCACCGGGGGGATCAGGCTGAGCTGGCTCTCCAGCTGCCGCAGCACCGACGTGACGGACATGATGAGGCTGAACAGGACCAGCAGCACGAGCACGCGCCCGCCGGTCCACAGGTCGACGAACTCCCGGCAGAAGACCAGCCACCACACGGGCGCGGCGCGGCGGGCGGTCCGGTGCGCGGGTGCCACCGGCAGTTCCTGGGCGATGCTCATGGCGCCTCCTGGGTGCTCGGGCCCTGGCTGTGGCGGGGCGGGTTCGGGTGGGCTGGGGTGCTCATGTGCGGGCCGCCAGGCGCAGCCGCGGCGCGGCCCAGCCGAACAGCAGGGCGAGGGTGAGCAGGGTCGCCGCGACGGGCGAGGCCAGGTAGGGCCAGGCCTGGGAGAGCTGCTGCCCCGACCCGATGACCCGGTCGAGGAACTGGCTGGCCGACTCCACGGGGTCGGCCAGCGTGAGCACCACGCCCGCCGGCGACCTGAGGAACTCGGTGGGCAGCTGGGCCGGGATGAGGGAGGCGGCGTAGGCGAGCAGGCAGATGAACAGGCTCACCCGGCTGGACTCGGACCAGATGCTCACGATGAGCGAGAAGCCGACGAACATCGCGGCGAGCAGCGTCCCGACGACGCCTCCCCAGACCAGTGCCGACCCGAGCACCGTGTGCCCCTGCGCCAGCACCACGAGGTAGGGCAGGGTCAGGAGCATGGCCCCCGGCCAGGCCGACAAGGCCGAGAGGAACTTGCCGGCCACGACCTGGCGGGGGCTGCACGGGGTGAGCAGCAACGGCTCGAGCGTCGCCCGCTCGCGCTCGCCGCTGACGCTCTCGGCGCCGATGGCCAGGCCGATGAACAGGCCGAAGGTGAGCGCCGAGGTGACGGCCACGACGATGTTCTGCCGCAGCGGGAGCAGGTTGAGCTCGGTGTTGGTGGCGAGCAGGAACGCCGTCAGGGACATGAGCAGGCTGTACAGCACCAGGTAGGTCAGCACCCGGCCGCCCATCCAGAGCTCGGTCAGCTCCTGCCGCAGGACGAGCCACCAGACCGGCGCGGACGTCCGGCGAACCGGCGCCAGCGGGGCGGCGACCGTCCCGGCGGTCACCGGATCGCCTCGGCGGTCAGCTGCAGGAACACGTCCTCCAGGCGTCCGCTGCCCGAGTCGAGCCCGAGGACGGGCACGTCCGCGCGGATGAGCGACTCGAGCATCCTGTTGACCAGTCGCGGGTCCGCTGCCGCGTCGCCGTTCCGCTGCCGCAGCTCCACGCCGATCCATCCGGTGGAGTCATCTGGTGTGGTGGCCCGGACGCTCGGCAGCGTCGCGATCAGGCCGCAGGCGGCGGGCACCTCGCCGAGGGGCACGCGCACCCGCAGCGCGACGCCGCTGCGGTGGCTGGCCTGGCCGACCACCTCGGCGACGGTTCCCCGGGCCACCACCTCGCCGGCGTTCATGATGACGACGTCGTCGCAGACGCCCTCGATCTCGGCGAGCAGGTGGCTCGAGAGCACGACGCCCTTGCCCCGGTCCCGGGCGATCCCCCGCACCATCGTGAGGAGCTCGCGCTGGCCGCGGGGGTCCAGGCCCAGCGTGGGCTCGTCGAAGAACAGCACGGCGGGGTCGTTCACCAGGGCGCGGGCGATGCCCAGCCGCTGGCGCATGCCGTGGCTGTAGGAGCCGATGGGGGAGTGGCCGCGGTTCTGCAGACCGACCTCCTGCAACAACCCCTCGGCTGTGCTGCGGGCCTCCCGTGCGGAGCTGCCGAACAGCTGGCCGTAGTAGGTGAGGTACCGCGTGCCCGTCAGCTGCCTGGGGAACCCCAGCCCTTCGGGCAGGACGCCGATCCGCCGCCGGATCTGCGCCGGGTGGTCGGAGGTGACCCCGTCAACGACGAAGCTTCCCGAGGACGGCGGGAGGATGGTCGTGAGGATGCGGATGGAGGTCGTCTTGCCTGCCCCGTTCGGGCCGAGGAAGCCGAGGACCCGTCCGGCGCGGAGGGTGAACGAGAGGTTCTTCAACGCCTGGTGGGTGCCGTAGCTCTTGCGCAGCTCCTCGGCCGACAGGATGACGGGGGGTTCCTCCACGTGTCCGTTGCTGGTCTCGGTCGTCATGCCACCCTCCTCGCCACGGTGCCTGTGCATCCCCTGTGACCTGTGGTACTCGCGGTTCGGGGTCCCGGGCTCGTCCGAACCGTCTATGCCGGGTGAGGGAGCCGGGTGAGCCGGCCTACGGCGGGCAGGGGGAGGACGACGTAACCCGGGTGCGCTCGGAGGATGAACGGTCGGTACGCCGGGTGGCCCCGACCCGCGATCCGCAGCAGGATTCCGGCAGGGGCCGGCACGCAGGAGACTCCGGCTGAGCCGGCACGGAGGAGGAGCGCCTTGATCTTCATCACCGCCAAGTTCCAGATCAAGCCCGGGCACGCCGACGCCTGGCCGCGGCTCTCGCGGGCCTTCACCGAGGCGACGCGGGCCGAGCCCGGATGCCTGTGGTTCGACTGGTCCCGCAGCCTGGACGACCCGCAGGAGTACGTCCTGGTCGAGGCGTTCCGTGACGACGCCGCCGGCGGCGCGCACGTGCAGAGCGAGCACTTCCGCACGGCGACGGCCGAGCTGCCCGCCTACCTCGTGCGCACCCCGAAGATCGTCAACGTCACGGTCGAGGGGACCGACTGGTCCGAGCTGGGGGAGATGGCCGTTCCCGGCAGCTGACCACCTGCCCAGACGAATGTCCGCAGACGCCAGGAGGGTGGCCGTCCCCATGTCGGCCACCCTCCGGCTGCGCGGCGCTCAGAGGTCGAGCGGTCGCAGGACCCGGCTGATGCCGTGCGCGATCTGCCGGTTGCCCTTGTTGATGTCGGGCACCGTGACCGCGGGGTTGGCGCTGTTCGGGTCCTTGTCCACCAGCGAGATCCGCCGGCCGTCCACGTCGACGGTCACGGTCGCGCCGCCCAGGGCCGTGGTGAGCCTGGCGTCGTCCGAGCGGCGTGCCGTCGCCGCGTCGATGGTGGCGCCCGGGACGACGTGGTAGAGCAGCACCGACTCGATCGTGTTGACGCCGGCCTTCTTCACCAACGCGTCGAAGACGGCCTGTTCGCTGCACAGCTCCCGGCCGGTGAGGTCCTGCGCCAGCCGCCGGAAGGCGCGGTCGTCGGGCAGGAAGGCCGTGAGCGGCCTGGTCCCGTCAGTGAGCACCGTGACGGGGCTGTGGGGCTTGGCGGCGAGGACCGCCAGGACCGCGTGGGTGAGGATGTCGTAGTCGTGCCAGTTGTGGTCGAAGGCGTAGCCGCGGGACGTCAGCACGGCAGCCAGGCTGCGCGTGCCGGACGGGTTGGCCGCATGGGCCGGGGCCGCAGAGGCGACCGGGGCGGCGGCGACCGGGGCCAGCAGCGCGGCCAGGACGACGGACAAACGACGGAGCTTCATCATGTGGTCCTCTCGTGACGGGCGACCGGTCCGGGGACGACCGGTCCACGAGGGGTTCGAAGGCCAGCGGCCGGTGGATGTCCGGCGTCTCACATCGTGGCCGGCGCACAGCCCCCGGCGCACAGCCCCCGGCGCCAGCGCGCGAGGACGGCGCGGGCGGGCCGGTGGGGCCCGTCCCGCGCCGTCGCGCGGTGAGCTGGCCTAGCTGGTGACCGTCACCGTCCCGACCATGCCCAGGAAGTCGTGCAGTCCGCAGATGTAGGAGTACTTCCCGGCCTTGGTGAACGTGACCGTGAAGTCGTGTCCGGGCAGCAGGATGCCGGAGTTGAGCTGCCCTCCGGCAAAGTGCTTCGGGTCGCCATAGGGCACGAAGATGTTCGCCCGCTCCGGCCCGAAGGTGATGGTGTGCGGGACGATCATGCCCGGGTCCTTCCAGGTGATGCTGTCGCCCACGTGGACCGTCACGTGCCGGTTGATGAACCGCATCACCATGGCGACGTCATCATCGGCGCCGGCATAGACGGTGCCCGTGGCCGCGTCCGCCTTGTCCGACGTGGCGTCCCACAGGCGGTGCCCGTCACGCAGGTCGGCCGCCTTCTTGTGGTCGGCCTGGCGGTTGTAGTCGGCCTGACTGAAGGGGTACTTCGTGCCGGCGGAGCGCACGTGCACGGTGCCCTTCATGAACATGCCGTGGACGAGGCACCAGTAGGTGAAGTTGCCGGTGTTGGGGAACTTCAGGGTGTAGGTGGAGCCGGCCGGGAACCCGGAGCCACTGCCCTGGTTCGAGAGCAGACCGGAGTTGTAGTACGAGTGGCCGTCGTAGCTGCTCCCGCCCTGGCGCTTGACGTGCATGGGGTCGAAGGGGTTGAACTCCGGCAGCTTCTGGCCGGAGGCGAGGAAGGTGACGGTGTGGATCTCGCCGGCCCGGACGGTCCAGAGGATGCTGTCACCGGCATTCACCCAGATCGTGCCGGGCATGAACGCCATGGTCTGGATGGCCATGTCGTGGGACTCGGCCCCGACGGACACGCGCCAGGTGCGCGGGTGGGACGTCGAGGCGCTGGTGGCGCTCGCCGGCGCGGTGAACGCGACGGCCAGGGTCAGGGCGCAGAGGGCGGCCAGCACCCAGCGCAGGCGCGGCAGGGGGCGTGGGGGTCGTGGGGAACTCATGGGTCTCCTCCGGGGGATGACGGGCAGCCCGTCGGGGGACGGACGGGCCGGGAGGGCTCCCGCCTGAGGTCCTGGCGCCGGTCTCGGGTGCGGCGGCCGACCGGCTAGGGCGGGCCGGTGGGGGTCATCCGTGGCCGATCCTCGTCCGTGCCCGAGGGGCGCGGCTCCCGCAAAGGGGCGAGCGATGACGCAGGCCCGCCAGTGGCTCGTCAGGCGCTCGTCAGCGGCTCAGTAGGCGGGGGCGACGTCGGTCTGTGCCGTGACCGTGACCGCGACCGGGTGCCCGGGGGTAGCCGGCCGGCCATCCAGGGTGAGCGCGACGACGGTGACGTCGTCGCGGTGCCAGTTGTCGGCGTGCTGGCGCACCGCCTCGAGGATCTCCGCGACAGCCACGTCCGGTGACCACGCGCCCAGTCCACCGAGGGCGGTCAGCACGCCGTCGGTCCCGAACTCCGCTGAACCCGCCTCGTGCCCCCGCCGCGCCTCGCTGACGCCGTCGGTGAAGGCCAGCAGCAGCTCGGTGGGCTCCAGGGTGGTGCGTTCGACCTGCCACCCCGAGCTGACCGAGCTCAGGAGCGGACCGGTTGGCCCGAGCTCGCGGGCCCCCAGGCCGGTCCGGTGCCGCTGGACGATCACCGCCGGGGGGTGGCCGGCGTTGATCCACCGCAACGTCCCGGTGAGCGGGTCGACGGCGATGACCAGGCAGGACAGGAACCGCTCGTCGTCACCGCCGAGGTCCTCCGCGGCGGTGGCGAAGGCCTCGTCCAGCTCCAGCCGGGTGTGCAGCAGGGCGGTCAGCCGGTGCTTGAATCGCGCGGCCACGAGGCCGGCGTCGGCGCCGTGACCCGAGACGTCCGCCAGGAGCACGACGACCGTGCCGTCCGGTCGCCGCACAGCGTCCCACCAGTCGCCGGCCAGGACACCCTCGGCAGGGCGCAGCGCACCGGCGAGGGTGACCCCCGGCAGGCTCCCGCCGGTCCGGGCCGCCAGCTCGGCGCGCAGTCCGGCCACGACCGGGCTGTGCTGCGCGAGGGCAGCCCCGGCGGCCCTCGCCGCGTCGACCTCGTCGAGGATGCGGCGCCGCATGCTCTCGGCGTCCGTGCCGATCGCCGCGACCTCGGGTGGCCCCAGAGCCTCGATGGGCTCGTCCAGGTGGCCCTCAGCGACCCGGCGCATGCTCGCGCGCAGCGCCGCGATGGGGTGCAGCACCCAGCGCCGCAGCAGCAGCCCTGCGCCGAGGACCAGCAGCACGAGCAGGACGGCGCTGGCGGTGATGACGCGGGCCAGCACGGCGTTGGCCTCCCGCACGGACCGGGTGGCGTCGGAGTGCCGCGCGTCGATGCGGGCCTGCAGGTCTGCGAGGTGGCTGCGCAGCGCGTCGAACGCCGCCTTGCCCCGGCCCTGGGCGATCAGTGCCCGGGCCCGTGCGGGGTCGCCGGCACGGGCGGCGGCGATCTCCGGGTCGGCCCCCAGGCGGTGCCACTGCGCCAGGTCGGCCTCGACCTGGTCGACGGCCCTGAGGACCCCCGGGTCGCCGGCGAAGGTGCGACGCAGCGACGCGATCCGGGTCTCGCTGGCGGTCTGGCCGAGCTTGTAGGGCTCCAGGAACGTCGGGTCGCCGGTGATGACGTAGCCACGCTGACCGGTCTCCTGGTCGACGACGTCTGCGAGCAGGGAGCGCACCTGCTCGCTGCCCGGCTGGAGGCGCTGCCGCACCAGGTCTTGCGAGGCCTCGACCCGCCGCAGCGCCGCGCCCACCGCCAGCGCGGTCCCGGTCAGGAGCAGCGCGAGGACACAGGCTGCCACAAGCACCCGCCGGTGCAGCGAGGGCTGCGCGGCGGTGCCCATCCCCCTGTGCGGGCTGTGGCCCATGCCCTTCACCGTAGAGCGGTCACCCCGGCCGGGGGTACCGCCTCGCCGGGGTGAACCCGTCCCGGTGACCCCTCGTGGATACCGGTATGGCGTCGCGCCACCACCCGGGAGGCGCGTGCCCCCACCGCTCCCCAAGGGAGGCCCCCCATGTTGTCGAGCCCCTGGACCCTGCGCGGGTCCGCGCCGGCCCGGCGTGCCGTCATGGCCGCCGGCGCCCTCGCCCTGGCCCTGGCCACGACGGCCCTGCCCGTGGCCCACGCCAGCTCGCCCACCGAACGATTCCGCCAGCTGAACCTCGTCGCCGACACCTCCGGCCACGCACGCCTCACCGACCACGACCTCGTCAACGCGTGGGGCCTGTCGGCCGGGCCGACCACACCGATCTGGGTGTCGGACAACGGCAGCAACCGTGCCACGGTCTACACCGGCGCCCAGCCCGGGAAGAACGTGTCCAAGGTCCCGCTGACCGTGACCATCCCCGGCGGCGCGCCCACCGGGAACCTGTTCAACCCCACCGCCTCCTTCGTCCTGCACGGTGGCGGGCGCTCCGGCCCGGCCCGGTTCATCTTCGCCGGCGAGGGCGGGGACCTGACGGCGTGGAACCTCACCGGGGACACGTCCCACGCGGTGGAGGTCGCCCACCCGGCCAACACGGTGTGGAAGGGCATCGCGTTGCTGCAGCGCCCGGGCCACCCGGTGCTCCTGCTGGCCAACTTCCACTCCGGCCGGGTCGACGTCTATGACGCTGCCTTCCACAAGGTCACGGCCTCCGGCCAGTTCTCCCCGGTCGGTGTGCCTGCCGGGTACGCCCCGTTCGACGTCGCGGTCCTCGGCGGCCGGGTCTACGTCAGCTACGCCAAGCAGGACAGTGCCCGCCACGACGACGTGGCCGGTGCCGGCAACGGCTTCGTCAACGTCTATGACCGCTCCGGCCGCTTCGTGCGCCAGCTGCTGCACCGCGGGTTCCTGAACTCCCCGTGGGGGCTGGCCATCGCGCCGGCCGGCTTCGGCTCGCTGGCCGGTGACCTGCTCGTCGGCAACTTCGGCGACGGGCGCATCCATGCGGTGGACCCGCGGACCGGCCACCTCGAGGCGACCTTGCGTGCCTCGAACGGCAGCCCCCTGGTGATCGACGGCCTGTGGGGCCTGCTGCCCGGCAACGGCACCGCGGGCGCCAGGAGCGACGTGTGGTTCAGCGCCGGCCCCGGCGGCGAGGCGCACGGCCTGCTCGGGATCCTGCGGTCGCAGGGCTGAGCCCGCGATCCCCGAGCACCCGAACAGAGCGCAGGGAGGGGACGGGCCCCGGTCACGGCGACCGGGGCCCATCCTGTGCCGGGGCGTGCCCGCGGGGAACCTATGATCGCCGCGTGGACCTCGCCCGCTTCACCGACCGGGAGGCCAGGGGGGTCCTGGACGTGCGGCACGACCTCGCCTGCCTCGACGAGGGCGGCTTCTGGGCCGTCGTGGTCACCTTCGAGGGGGAGGCCACCTGCGTCCGGTTCGACGACGTGCGCCCCACCACGGGTATGCCGTGGGCCGCGCCGTGCGCGGACTGGTCGCCGCTGGAAGGGGAGTGGCAGACGACCCTGGACGGCACGGCATACCGGGAGGGCGTGCGTTCCATCCGGCGGCACGTGGCCGCCGGTGACGTCTACCAGGTCAACCTCTGCCGCGTCATGAGCCACCCGCTGCCCGAGGACGCGGACCTCGAGGCGCTCGCGGGCCTGCTGGCCGCCGGCAACCCGGCCCCGCACGCCGCGCTCATCCGGGTGCCGGGCGCGGGGCTGGAGGTGGCCTGTGCGAGCCCCGAGCTGTTCCTGAGCCGGCGCGGGGACCGGCTGGAGTCCCGCCCGATCAAGGGGACGGCGCCGGTGGCGGGGCGGATGCTGGCCAAGGACTACGCCGAGAACGTCATGATCGCCGACCTGGTCCGCAACGACCTGTCCCACGTGTGCCGGGAGGGCACGGTCCGCGTCGACGCCCTCTGCGCCACCGAGGAGCACCCCGGGCTGGCCCACCTGGTCACGACGGTCTCCGGCACGCTGCGCCCCGGGGTCACCTGGCCGCAGATTGCCGCGGCCACGCTCCCGCCGGGCTCGGTGTCCGGGGCCCCGAAGTCCTCGGCGCTCGCGGCCATCGCGGCGCTGGAGCCGGGCCCGCGCGGGCCGTACTGCGGGGCGGTGGGCTGGGTCGACGCCGACCGGGACGAGGCCGACCTCGCCGTGGGCATCCGCACCTTCTGGGCCGAGCGGGACGCGGCGGGGCGACGGTGGCTGCGGTTCGGCACCGGTGCGGGCATCACGTGGGGGTCGGACCCCGAGCAGGAGTGGGAGGAGACACGGCTCAAAGCCGCTCGCCTCATCGGACTGGCATCTGGAAGGGTCAAGGCATGAGCAACGACGTACGTGTGTGGGTCAACGGGCAGCGGGTGGACGCCGGCGCGCCCGCGATCGCGGCCCTGGACCACGGGGTGACCGTGGGGGACGGGGTGTTCGAGACGGCCAAGGTGGCCGACGGTGCGGTGTTCGCGCTGACCCGGCACTCCCGGCGCCTCGACCGGTCGCTGGCCGGCCTGGGCCTGCCGGCCGCCGACCACGACCTCATCGCCAAGGGCATCGAGGACGTGCTCTCCGGCGAGCCGATCGCGTTCGGGCGTCTGCGCTGGAGCGTCACCGGGGGAGCGGGGCCGCTGGGGTCCGACCGCGACGAGTCGGCCCTGACCTACATCGTCACCGCCGGCGCACAGCCGCTGCCCCCGGCGTCCTGCAAGGTCGTCACCGTGCCGTGGACCCGCAACGAGCGCAGCGCGACGGTGGGCCTGAAGACCACGTCGTACGCCGAGAACGTCGTCGCGCTGGCCTACGCCAAGGAGCGAGGCGGGCTGGAGGCGATCTTCGCCAACACGCGCGGCGAGCTGTGCGAGGGCACGGGGTCCAACGTGTTCGTCGTCGTGGACGGCGAGGTGCTCACCCCACCGGTGGAGTCCGGGCTGCTGCCGGGCATCACCCGCCGGCTGGTCATCGAGTGGTGCCGGGAGGCGGGCATCCCGGTGCGCGAGGCGACGCTGCCGATGGACGTGCTCACCACCGCCGACGAGGTCTTCATCACCTCCTCCACCAAGGACGTCCTGCCCGTGCACGCCGTCGACGGGCGCGAGCTGCCCGTCGGCCCGGTGACCCAGGCCGCCGCCGACGTCTTCGCCCGCCTGTCCCGCGAGAGGAACGACCCGTGAGCCTCCAGCTGGACCCGATGACCGAGGCCGAGGTCGAGGACTACCGCGTCCGGTCCGAGGAGGGCTACGTGCGCCAGCGCGTGGACCTCGGCGGGGAGGACGAGGGCGACGCCCGGCGCATCGCCGCCGAGCAGATGGCCGCGTACTTCCCCGAAGGCCGGCCGGGGGAGGGCCACCACCTGTTCCTCGCCCGCGACGGCGAGACCGGCGAGGTGGCCGGTCAGCTGTGGCTGCACGAGCGCCCGCACGCCGCCGGCACCGCGGTGTGGGTCTTCGACGTCGAGGTGGCCGAGGCGCACCGCGGCAAGGGGCTGGGTCGCGAGCTGATGACCTGGGCCGAGGGCTGGGCGCGGGACCGCGGTGCGGCCGAGATCGGGCTCAACGTCTTCGGTGGCAACACCGTGGCCCGGGCGTTGTACGGCTCGCTGGGCTACGCCGAGACCGCGGTGAACATGGCCAAGAAGCTGATGCCGTGAGCCACGACGCCGACCACGACACCCCCGTCGAGGCCGACGACTGGGCATGGCGCCGCCGGATCCGCTCGAACCCGCACTCCCGCCGCATCTACCGGATCGCCGTGGCGCTCGTCGGTGCCGCGATCACGGTCGGGGGCCTGGTGCTCGTCCCGGCCCCGGGCCCGGGGTGGCTCATCGTGTTCCTCGGCCTGGCCGTGCTCGCTTCGGAGTTCGCCTGGGCCCAGTGGCTGCTGCACCACGCCCGCCGGCGGCTCGACGCCTGGACCGACTGGCTCAAGCTCCAGCCCTGGTGGGTCAAGGTCGCGGTCTCGCTGCTGACGTGCGCGTTCGTGCTGGCCGTCGTCTACGCCTACCTGCTCTGGCAGGGCCCGCCGGGGCTGCTCCCGGACTCCTGGGAGCACTGGCTGGAGAGCACGCTGGGGCTGTGAGATCCGGTGCCGGGTGGGGCGATTGGTGTGGCGGCCCGTCGAGCGGCTATTGTTCCACTCCGTCGAGACGGCTCCGGCCGGATCGCCCGGACGTGTAGCTCAGTTGGTTAGAGCGTTCGCTTCACACGCGAGAGGTCAGGGGTTCGAGTCCCTTCACGTCCACCACCTTCGAAGGGCCACGACCGAGGTCGTGGCCCTTCTTCGTGTGCGGCGTGGGGCGCGGCGGGTCCCGGGTGAGGGGCGGGGCCGGCCCCCGCCGGGTCCGGGCGGTGCGCCCTCGCGCTCAGCTCGTCGTGGTGGTCTTCGCGGTCGTGGTCGCCTGGGCCGTGGCCGCCGGCTGCGCGGCCGGTGCGGTCTGCTCGGCCCGCCGCATGTCGTCGGCGAGCTGGTCGGCGGCCATGTCCGTGGCCTTGGAGATGACCCGGTTGGCGGCCTTGATGTTGGCGGCGACCTGGTCGGCCAGGTTGGTCTCGTAGACCACGATCAGCCCGGCCTGTCCTGCGTCCAGCGTCTCCCCGAGCTCCTTGAGGTCACCGCGGGACATGCCCCCGCTGGCGTGGCCCGCCACCGCGCCGATCGCCGCCCCGCCCGCTCCGGCCGTGGCCAGACCGATGCCGACAGGCGGGAACAGCGCGGCCGTCACGCCGACCGCCAGGCCCCACCCCAGGCCGACGGCCGCACCGTGGCGGGTCGGCTGCTCGTGCTTCTTGACGATCTTCACCTTGCCGTCGTCGTCCTTGGCGACGACCGCGGCGTCGAAGTCGTGCGAGGTCTTCACCTCGTGGTAGATCTCCTTGACCGCCTCGTAGTCGGCGACGGCGGCGTCGACGTCGTCGTACGCCGCGGCGATCACGTAGAGGGTGTCCTTCTCACTGGCCATGTCGCGCCTCCGGGTCCCGGCTTGTCCGAGCGTCCATCGTGACCGTGGCGGCCGGCCGCGGAATCATGCTGCGCGGATGACCCGGTGAGGGCCTGTGTGGGTTCCCTGGTGGGGGTGCCCCGGCGGGGCAGCACGGCTAGCCTCGGAGCATGAGCGCCGAGCTGCCTCCCCACGTCACCGAGATCCGGATCTACCCGGTCAAGGGCGAGCCCGGCCAGGTGCTCGAGGACGTCGAGGTCGAGGCCGAGGGCCTGGCCGGGGACCGTCGCAAGAAGGCCGCCCTCCACCTGGTCTCGGTGGAGGAGGACGTCGCCACCCACCCCCGCGCCAACCTCGTCGTCGCCACGCCCACGGCGCTGCTCGAGGCCAGCGTGGGACAGCGCCTGCGCATCGGCGAGGCCGAGATCCACGTGACCGGCAAGCCGTCCGGCTGTCCCGGGGTCTATGCCGACGTGGTCGCCACGGGCTCCCTACGCGTGGGCGACGTGCTCCTGGCCGTCGGCGCGGGCGAAACTGCTGCGCCCACGGCCTGAGCGGGCCGATAGCATCGTCAGCACGTCACCCGAGGTGACGTGACGCCACCGCCCGACCGGGCGGCACACGCACACCAACCCAAGGAGCTCATCGTGCCTGCCGACATCACCGTGGTCATCGCTGGAAGCGAGCGATCGGTCGCGGCGGGCACGACGGCCGGCGACCTGTTCGCGGGCGACAAGGCCGTCGTCGTCGCCCGTGTCGGCGGCGAGCTGCGCGACCTCGCGCACGTCCTGGCCGACGGCGACGTCGTCGAGCCGGTGACCATCGACTCCGAGGACGGCCTGGCCGTGCTGCGTCACTCCGCGGCCCACGTGCTCGCCCAGGCGGTGCAGGAGGTCAACCCCAAGGCGAAGCTCGGCATCGGCCCGCCGATCCGCGACGGCTTCTACTACGACTTCGACGTCGAGGAGCCGTTCACCCCCGAGGACCTCAAGGCCCTCGAGAAGGTCATGCAGCGGATCATCAACGAGGGCCAGACCTTCTCGCGCCGGCCGGTCTCCGACGACGCGGCCCGGGCCGAGCTGGCCGACGAGCCGTACAAGCTCGAGCTCATCGGGCTCAAGGGCGGCGCGGCCGAGGCCGCCGAGGGAGCCTCTGCCGAAGTCGGCGCCGGCGAGCTGACCATCTACGACAACCACCGCCGCGACGGCGAGCTGGCCTGGCGTGACCTGTGCCGCGGCCCGCACCTGCCCAACACCAAGATCCTGGGCAACGCGTTCAAGCTGATGCGCTCCGCGGCTGCCTACTGGCGCGGGTCGGAGAAGAACCCGCAGCTGCAGCGCGTCTACGGCACCGCCTGGCCGACCAAGGACGACCTCAAGGCCTACCTGGACCGGCTCGCCGAGGCCGAGAAGCGTGACCACCGCAGACTCGGCAGCGAGCTCGACCTGTTCTCCTTCCCCGAGGAGCTCGGCTCCGGCCTGCCGGTGTTCCACCCCAAGGGCGGCATCATCAAGCGCGAGATGGAGGACTACGTCCGCCGCCGCCACATCGAGGAGGGCTTCGAGTACGTCGGCACCCCCCACATCTCCAAGGAGCAGCTGTTCCACACCTCCGGGCACCTGCCGTACTACGAGGAGGGGATGTTCGCGGCGTTCGACGTCGACGGCACGGACTACCGCCTCAAGGCGATGAACTGCCCGATGCACAACCTCATCTACCGCTCCCGCGGCCGGTCCTACCGTGAGCTGCCGCTGCGGCTGTTCGAGTTCGGGCACGTCTACCGCAACGAGAAGTCGGGTGTGGTCCACGGCCTGACCCGGGTGCGCGGGTTCGCCCAGGACGACTCGCACTCCTACGTCACCGCCGAGCAGGCGCCGGGCGAGGTCAAGCACCTGCTCGACTTCGTCCTGTCGCTGCTGCGCGACTTCGGGATGGACGACTACTACCTCGAGCTGTCGACCCGCGAGACCGAGGGCGAGAAGAAGGACAAGTTCATCGGCTCCGACGAGCAGTGGGAGCTGGCGACCGAGGTGCTGCGCGACGTGGCGACCGAGTCCGGCCTCGAGCTGGTCATGGACCCCGGCGGCGCGGCCTACTACGGCCCCAAGATCTCGGTCCAGGCCCGGGACGCCATCGGCCGCACCTGGCAGATGTCGACGATCCAGTACGACTTCAACCAGCCCGAGCGCTTCGGCCTGGAGTACCAGGCGGCCGACGGATCGCGCCAGCAGCCGGTGATGATCCACTCGGCCAAGTTCGGCTCGATCGAGCGCTTCCTGGGCGTGCTGACCGAGCACTACGCGGGCGCGTTCCCGGTCTGGCTCTCGCCGGTGCAGGTGCTGGGCATCCCGGTTGCCGAGGAGTACAACAACTACCTCTCGGGCGTGCTGGACCGCCTGAAGGAGAAGGGGATCCGCGTCGAGCTGGACGCCTCGGACGACCGCTTCCCGAAGAAGATCCGCAACGCCAGCAAGGCCAAGGTCCCGTTCGTGCTGATCGCCGGCGAGGACGACCGGGCGGCCGGTGCGGTCTCGTTCCGCTACCGCGACGGCTCCCAGAAGAACGGTGTCCCGGTCGAGGACGCCATCGTCGAGGTCGTCACCGCCGTGGAGACCCGCGCCCAGGTCTGAGACCCGGCCACACGGCATACCGTGGCGGCCCCGGACACCCGCGGTGTCCGGGGCCGCTCCGTTCGCAGGACAGAGAGGTGACCCGCGTGGACGTCGTGCACGAGGTGTGGCAGCGCGTGTATGCCGTGCAGCCCGCCCCGCCGTCGACCGTCGTGCTCGGCGCAGCGGTGGTCGCGCTCGTGCTGGTGCTCTGGTCGCCGGCCTGGTCGCTGACCCGGCACGTCGTGACCATCGCCCACGAGGGTGCCCACGGCGTGGCCGCGGTCCTGACCGGTCGGCGCCTCAGTGGCATCCGGCTGCACTCCGACACCTCCGGGCTGACCGTGTCCCGTGGCCGACCGCGCGGACCGGGCATGGTGCTGACCCTGGCGGCCGGCTACGTCGGGCCGGGGCTGGTCGGCCTGGGTGCCGCCGCCCTGCTCGGCGCCGGTCACGCGGTCGGCCTGCTGTGGGGGCTGCTCCTGCTGCTCGCACTGCTGCTGCTGCAGATCCGCAACTTCTTCGGCCTGTGGTCGGTGCTCTTCAGCGGCGCCGTGGTCTTCGCGGTGTCGTGGTTCCTGCCCACGCAGGCGCAGTCGGCGTTCGCCTACCTCGTCACCTGGTTCCTGCTGCTGGCCGCGCCCAGGACGGTCGCGGAGCTGCAGGTGCAGCGGTCCCGGGGTGCCGGCGCCGGCTCGGACGCCGACCAGCTCGCCCGGCTGACCCACCTGCCAGGGCTGGCGTGGGTGGGCGTCTTCCTCCTCGTCACCGTCGGGGCGCTGCTGCTCGGGGGCAGCTGGATCCTGGTGTGATCCGGGGAAGCCGGTCCCGCCTCCTGGATGCGCGGCTCCTGGAGGCCTGGCGGCTCAGGCGACGGGCAGACCTGCGGGCGCGGGAGTCGCCGGGGCGCCGGTCGGGATGAGCGGTGACGGCCGGAAGCCCTTGACGACCAGCCAGATGCCGAGCGACAGCTCCCACGCAGCGACCGGGAGGGCGGCCAGGCCGGACCACACCGAGACCTGCTCGATGAGGCCGAACATCGTGGCGATGCAGGCCGCGATGAGCAGCGGGGCGCCGATGAGGCCCACTGTGGGGATGATCCGCGGCACGAGGCGGGACCGGTACATCAGAGAGCCCAGCAGCAGGGCGTTCAGGCCCGGCATGAGGCTTTGCCCGAGCAGGAAGGTCCAGCGGTAGGTCGCGACGAACGCCGCGCCGGTGGTGGTCAGCGAGGCCGCACTGGCTCCGGTGGCTGCGCCGAGGTCCTGGCGCAGGGTCACGAGCGACATCAGGCTCACAACTCCGGTGAAGATCATGGCCGCCTCGAGGGTGCGGGTGGCGACGAAGCCGAGCGCGACGCCTTCGTTCTGGCGCCTGACGACCGGGAACAGCGTGACGGCGGTGCCGATGCCGGCGAGGGCGACGACCACCTCGAGGAGGGCGCCCCAGAGCACACCGGCGTCGCCGCCGGTGGTGGTGATGTAGTCCCGGTGGTTCCTTACGGGGCCGTAGAGGGCCAGCGTGGGGATCGACACGAAGGTGACCAGGTAGAACACGCCCGCGACGAGCGCGGTCCTTCTGCTGCTGCTCATGTCGACTCCTCGACAGCACTGGCGGTGTACGGCGTACACCCGGTGCTGCGACGCTAGCGCCGTTGGACATCGCTCAAGGGGTCGTTCGGCCTGCGGGGAGGAGCTGCATCGCCATGACCAGGTACGTCATCGGTCCCGACGTGGCCCTGCGGCTGGCGCAGGACCGGGCCGTGGTCCGTGCCGAGCACCAGCTGCTCGCTCCCGCGCTGCTCCGCTCCCAGCTGCTCTCGCTGCTCTACCAGGCGGTGTGCCGGGGGGAGCTGACGAAGAAGGAGGCGGAGCAACGGCTCGGCTACGTGCGCGGGCTGCGCCTTCGGCTGCTGGGCGACCGCGTCCTCCACAGTGTCGCGTGGCAGGTCGCCGACCAGTTCGGCTGGCCCGACACGTTCGATGCGGAGTACGTCGCCCTGACGCAGCTCCAGGCCGACGCCCTGGTCACGCTCGACAGGCAGCTGGCTGAGGCCGTGAAGGACCTCGTGACCGTCGCCCCCATCGAAGCGCTCGCCTGACTGACGGCACTGTGGCTACGGTGCCGTCACCCTCCTGTCCGTCACGTCGCGCTGATGCCGGCCCTGCGACGCTCCAGGAAGGCCCGCTCGCGCGCGTTCCCGCCCAGGGCGAGGGCTGCCTCGTAGGCTGCGGCGGCCTCCTGCCGGTGACCGAGCCGGCGGAGCAGGTCGGCGCGGACGGCGTGGAACACGTGGTAGCCAGCCAGGTCCAGGTGGTCGACGAGCTCCAGTGCGGGCGCCGGCCCCTCCACCTCCGCGACGGCCACTGCGCGGTGGAGCGCCACGACGGGAGTGGGCGAGAGAGTGAGCAGCTGGTCGTACAGCGCCAGCACCTGCTGCCAGTCGGTGTCGGCCGCGGTCGCGGCGTCGCTGTGCACCGCGTTGATGGCGGCCTGCACCTGGTAGGGCCCGGGCCGGCCGCGGCGCAGGCACTGGCGAACCAGCTGCTGGCCCTCGGCGACCAGCGCGGCGTCCCACCGGCCGCGGTCCTGCTCGGCGAGCAGGACCAGGTCGCCCCCGGGTGAGGTCCGGGCCGCGCGCCGCGACTCCAGGAGCAGCATCATCGCGAGCAGCCCCACGGCTTCGGGCTCGTCGGGCATGAGCTCCGCGAGCAGCCGGCCCAGCCGGATCGCCTCCGCGCAGAGGCCCTCGCGCACCAGCTCAGCGCCGGAGCTCGCCGACCAGCCCTCGTTGTAGACGAGGTAGACCACCGCGAGCACGGCCCGCAGCCGGTCGGGCAGGTCGGCCTCGCGGGGGACGCGGTAGGGGATGCCGGCGTCCCGGATCTTGGCCTTGGCCCGGACGAGCCGCTGGGCCATGGTCGGTTCCGGCACGAGGAACGCGCGGGCGATCTCGGCGGTGGTGAGCCCGCCGAGCAGCCGCAGCGTCAGGGCGACCCGGGCAGCGGAGGACAGGGCAGGGTGGCAGCAGGTGAACAGCAGCCGGAGCCGGTCGTCGCGCACGGCCCCCTCCTCGGTCGGTTCCTCCCGTTGCCGCTGGGCGTCCAGCAGCACGGCCTCGGCCTGGCGTTCCTCCCGGGTGGCCTCGCGGCGGAGCCGGTCGATCGCGCTGTTCCGGGCGGTGGTGATGACCCACCCGGGCGGGCTGGGCGGCATACCCGACTGCGGCCAGGTGCGCAGGGCGGCCGCGAACGCCTCCTGCACCGCGTCCTCGGCGGCGTCGATGCTGCCGAGGGTGCGGGTGAGGATGGCCACGGCCCGGCCGTACTCGCTGCGGAAGACGCGCCCGACGTCCTCCGCGGTGACGGCCGGCGGCGCGTCCGGCGGTGGGTGGCCCGCGGGCCGGTCAGTACTCGGCACGGTCATGGAACGGGCGCACCTCGATCGGCAGGGTGGTGGCCCTGGACGCCCGCTCCGCCCAGCCGAGCGCGACGTCGAGGTCGGGCGCGTTGACCACCCACAGGCCGCCGAGGTGCTCCTTGCCCTCCACGTAGGGGCCGTCGGTGGTGACGACCTCGCCGTCGCGCACGCGCACGACGGTGGCGCTTGCCGGGTCGTGCAGGCCGCCGGTGAACACCCATGAGCCCGCGGCCTTGATGTCCTCGTTGAGCGCGTGCAGCTCGCGGCCGACCCTCTCGAGCACGTCGGCGGAGGGGATGGGGCCGTCGGGCTGGTAGATGCTCAGCAGGTACTGCTTCATGGTGGTGTCCCTCCTCGGGTCGTCCGGCACGGTGCCGGCTCTCACCTCCTGTACGAACGCGACTCGGCCGGCTCGACACCCGGATCCCGGTCAGCTCTCGGGCATCACGCAGAACTCGTTGCCCTCGGGGTCGGCGAGCACGTGCCACCGGACGTCGTCGCCCGGTGCCCGCAGCAGGGTGGCGCCGGCGTCGATCAGCGGCGCCACGTCGGCGGCCGTGGTGTCCCAGTGGATCCGGTTCGGTGCCGATTTCGGCTCGGGCACGGGCACGAAGTCGAAGGTGGCGATCGGCATGCCCGGCACGTGCTCGACGGTGGAGAAGCCGCGCGGGTCGTCCACCACGTCGCCGCCGATCACCCGTGCCCACCAGCGGGCCTGGGCCGCGGGATCGGTGCTGTCGACGACCAGCCCGTGCAGCCGTTCGGCCGGCAGCTCCTCGCGCAGGAAGGCGCACAGCTCCCCGCCCTCGGGGTCGGCCATGACCGTCCAGCGGCGGTCGTCCCCCTCGGGCAGCACGATGCTCGCGCCCAGGGCCTGGAGGTCGGCCAGGGCACGGGCATAGATGTCCAGGTGCACCCGGTGCTTGACCTCCCGGGGCTGCGGGACCGCGTTGAACCACAGGGTGTGTCCCGGCGTCGGCCCGAAGATCCCGCCCTCACCGCGGCCGTCCGGCTCGAAGGTGCGACCCAGCGCGGCCGCCCAGAAGGCGCCGAGCGTGACCGGGTCCTGGGCGTCGAGGCAGACCTTGCGGAACTGTGCGAGAGCCATGTCCCGCACCCTAGTCAGCGTCCGGTGGCCGTGCCGGTCGGAGCGACGCGGCGGCCCGCCGAACGACCGGCATGCCGCGCAGCAGCACCGGGGTCGCGAGCACCGCGGCGAGATCGAACCAGCCGTAGCCGCCGGCGGCCCCGCTCGGCGGGTTGCCGATCGGGATGTGCCCGGTCGGGTCCAGCGGCTGCCAGGCCCAGGTGCCGATGGCCGTGCCGAGCAGCTCCAGGTAGGTCACGACGACGAACGCGCCGACGAAGAGCAACGCCGAGCGGCCCCAGCGCAGGAAGCCGAGCAGGCACAGGAACCAGAATGCCCCGAGCACGTCGTGGCGAGACGACAGGAGCAGGCCCCACACGGCATACCCGCCACCGCCCACGACGGTGAGGGTGACCAGCGCCCGCCGGTGCGCGGCGAACAGCCGCGAGCGTCCCAGGGCCAGGGCGCACAGGTACACGAGGCCGTGCCCCGGCGGGACGAAGGAGGGGACGTTGCCGAGGCGGTAGGTGTAGACCCCCAGCCAGCCGGAGAACGTGTACTCCACCGCCGTGGCGAACAGCACCACCACCGCGACCTGGACCCGCACCGGGGTGGTCTCGCGACGGGTCAGCACCAGCAGCAGCAGCCAGGTGGCGGCACCCAACAGGCCCTGCGCCGCGAGGGAGGCGTGGCGGTCGAGCAGGAGCAGGGTGGCGATCCACGCCATCACGGTCGCCGGGACGCCGAGGTCCACGGCCAGCGTCGCGGTGCGGGGGCGGTTGACACGGACGCGCCGCCGCGGCCGCTCCAGCAGACCCGCGATTGTCGTCACAGCCGGCAGCGTTGCAGCGGACGGGCCGGGCGTCCTCGCCCCTTTGGACGAGGGGCGTCGGTCAGCCTCCCGGCACGGCCGCGGGCCTGCGCAGGCGTTCGGACAGGCCGGCGAACAGCAGCCCCGTGGTGACGGCGTCCACGAGGTCCCCGAGCCGGGCGGCCGGCCCGGTGGCGCGCCTCATCCGCAGCCGGACCCGCAGGTGGAGCCGGGTACGGTCCCCGTCGGCGGGGTCAAGCTGGAGCGCCCAGCTCATGGCCAGGACCGCCGGGTCGGCAGCCGTGCCCTCCTGGGGCCAGCGCCAGCCGTTCCGGCGGTCGCGCAGGGAGGAGAAGACCAGGGAGGCCGGTGCGGTGACCGACGAGACCTCGAGCGCCGGTGTCCCCGGCCCCCAGTCAGGGACACGGTCCCCGGGGTTCACCTCCAGGAGTGCCGGGTCAAGATGGCGCAGCCCCCGGCGCCGCGGTGGCACGACGACCTCGAGCCAGGCGGGGAAGTACCAGCCGGCCCGGCCCTTGCCCAGCTGGAGCAGCCAGGGCCAGACCGCCGCCGGCGGGGCAGGGAGCAGGCCGACCCGGTCCATGACCACGGTGGCGTCGGGGACGAGGTCGTCCCCGGGAAGTGCCCTGGCGCGGTCGTGTGGCGTCACTTCGGGGGAGCGGTGCCGGAACCGGGCCGCTGCGACGACGCCGATGCCGACCACGGCGATGCCGACTCCCACCACCGCGCCGGCGAACCGATGTCTGCCCACGTGGTCATCGTGCCTGGCCGCCAGGCCGGGGCGCAGGCTCTCAGGCCCGTACCCACGCAGGTACCTCGCGTCCGGACATGCCTCGGTGACCCGCCGGGCTCGGGCGGGTCGCGGGGCGAGGGCGCTAGGTGTGTCAGGTGACGCCGAATGCGGTGACGGTCGCGGTGAGGCCGCGCTCGTGGACCAGGGTGTGGTGCCGGCCGCAGAGCAGGGCGAGGTTGGTCTGGTCGGTGGGTCCGCCGTCGCACCAGTGGGTGACGTGGTGGGCCTCGCACCAGGTGGGCGGGATCGAGCAGCCGGGGTAGGTGCAGCCGCCGTCCCTGTGCCAGAGCGCCAGCCGCTGTGCGGGGGTGGCGAGCCGGGTGGTGCGGCCCAGGTCGAGCGGCTCGCCGGCCGAGCCGAGCACCATCGGGAGGATGTCGGCCTCGCAGGCGAGGCGGCGCACGCACGCCGGGGTGAGCTGGTCGTCGGTCAGGGTCGTGGCGAGTCCGCGGACCTGGCCGCGCAGCCGGTCGAAGGGCAGGGTGATCACGACCTTGGTCTTGGCGCTCACGGGCACCCCGTCGGCGGCGGCCATGCCGCGCTGGAGGACGGTGAGCAGGGCGTCGCTGCGGCGTTGGGCCGGGGAGCGGGTGTCCGGCGCCTCGCCCTCGGGTGCGGGTCCGCCCAGGGCGGAGATGGCGGCGTGCACGAAGGCGGCGCCCTCGGGGTCCAGGCGCCAGGTGAACTCGCTGACCCCGCCGGCGCCGGGGCGCTCGTGCTGGGCCCGGGACTGGTGTTGGGCGGCGGCCAGGGCCGCGGTGTCGCGCTCGGGGGCGGCGCAGGCGACCAGGTGCCGGGTGGCCAGGGTCAGCTCCCGGTCGGTGCCGCTCACGGCCAGCGGGATGAGGATGTGCTGGTCGGCCTCGTAGTCCTGCGCGTCCACGAAGGGGCGGACCTGGGCCAGCGCGGACAGGACCTGGGCGGCCTTGCGGGCGGGCAGCGTCCCGGCGCGGACCGCCTCGGCCAGCGGGCCGTGGCACGGCATCGCGCAGGCGGTGGCCACGGTGACCAGCTGGTGTGCCTCGCGGACCGCGAGGCTGGGGCAGTGCCCGGCCACCCAGTCGGTCAGCGACGAGGCCCCGGAGGTGGTGGCGCTGCCGCGCTGGTCGGCGTCGGCGACCACGGCCAGGGTCAGCCGCTCGATGCCGCGGCGCAGCGCGTCGAGCTGTGCCAGGGCCTGGCCCAGCCCGGGCTCGGGCACCCGCCAGGTGTCCTGGGTCAGGGCCCGGTCCAGGCAGTCCAGGGCATCGGCCCGCGCACCCGCGACCGGGGTCGCCGGCCTGCACCTCGAGATCCCCCTGCATGGTTCGAACATACATTCGACCACTGACGGCACTCTGGAGGTTGCGTTTCGTCCACGACAAGGCAGATAACGGGCCTAAGCCGGACGGAGGGTGGACTCTCGCAACGGCACGGGGGAGGCGGCGGCCGCGACGGCCGGGGCGGCCCGCAAGAGACGCAAGGAGCAAGGAGCTGAGCACGCAGGTCCGCCGCGGCGGCCCTGCGGCGTCGGCCGGGGTGGCTCCTGCGGGGAGGCGTTCATGTGTGGGTGCCGCGAGTCGGAGCAGGCAGCGACGGCGTGTCGTCGGTCGCGCGAACCGGGCGCCAAGGCCAGCCGAGTCGGCCGCGGCTGGTCTTCCTGAGCCAGAGGCCATTGCCACGAAGTCTTGGCAACAGGGGGCGCCGCCAGAGCCGCGAGCCGCGGGTGCCGGCGACAGCCCTGGGCTCGGCCCAGGTTCCAACACCGTGAATAGATAACGGGCCCGAGGCGCGATGCCCATGGGCAACAGAACCACAAGCCAGCCGCAAGGAGAGGGGGTGCCCCGCGCCGCCGGCGGTCCGTGGGCAACGCACCGGCCGCGCGCCGATGGTCGGCGGGCAACGCCCCGGCCACGCCGCGACAACGCCGCTGCATAGGATCGGCGCATGACGCAGGACGTGGACGAGCAGGCCCGCGCACAGGGTGGAGCGACCGAGCCCGCGGCGGAGTTCGCCGGCGTCACGGACGGCTTCGAGCGCCTCTGGACGCCGCACCGCATGGCCTACATCAAGGGCGAGCGCCCGACCGACCACGCCGGCGACGGCTGCCCGTTCTGCGCGGCGCCCACCAAGGACGACGCCGAGGGGCTGATCGTCCACCGCGGCGAGAGCTGCTACGTCGTGATGAACCTCTTCCCGTACAACCCGGGCCACGTCCTGGTCTGCCCCTACCGCCACGTCAGCCTCTACGTCGACCTCACCGACGAGGAGACGGCGGAGTTCACCGCGCTGACCAAGGCCGCCATCGCCGCGCTCGACGCGTCGTCAGCACCGGCCGGCTACAACATCGGCATGAACCAGGGGTCGGTAGCCGGGGCCGGGGTGCGCGCCCACCTGCACCAGCACGTGGTCCCGCGCTGGGGCGGCGACTCCAACTTCCTGCCGGTCATCGGCCAGACCAAGGCCCTGCCGATGCTGCTCGAGGACGTGCGCCAGCGCCTCGTCGAGGCCTGGCCGCGCGGATGAGCGCCGTCGTCGAGGCGGTCTGTGTCAGCGGAGAGCACGCCTTCAGCAAGGAGTCCGTCGAGTCAGCCACGGTCCTGGATGGCCTCGGGCTCCAGGGGGACGCCCACGCCGGCGTGACGGTGCAGCACCTGTTCCGCATGGCGAAGGACCCGACGACGCCGAACCTGCGCCAGGTCCACCTGATGCACGCCGAGCTCCACGACGAGCTCCGCGCCGCAGGGCACCCCGTGCATGCCGGCAGCCTGGGCGAGAACCTCACCACCCGCGGTATCGCGCTGCTCGAGCTCCCGACGGGAGCTCACCTCCGGGTCGGGTCGTCCGTGGTGCTCGAGGTGACCGGCCTGCGCAACCCGTGCTGGCAGATCGACGAGTTCTCACCCGGTCTGCTCAGGCTGGTCCTGCGCAAGGAGGCCGACGGCACCGTCGTCCGCCGCGCCGGCGTGATGGCGGTGGTGCTTGAGGGCGGCGAGGTGCGCCCCGGCGACGCCATCGAGGTCGAACTGCCCGACGGCCCGCGAGCGCCGCTCCAGCCGGTCTGACGGTCGTCGCCAGGAGCCCCTGGGAGTCAGTGCTCCTCGAGGTGGGCCTTGGCCAGGGCGGGAGGCATCGGCTCGTAGCGCAGCATCTCGCGGGTGAACACGCCCGTGCCGTGTGACACCGAGCGCAGGTCGATCGCGTAGCGGGTGATCTCCGTCTGCGGGACCTCGGCGTTGATGGTGGTGCGGCCGGGCACCCCCGGCTCGGTGCCGATGACCCGCCCGCGCCGGGTCTGCAGGTCGGTCATGACCGCGCCCACGTGCTCGTCGGCGACGACGACGGCGACGAGGTCCACCGGCTCGAGCAGCACGACCGTGGTGGGTGAGGCCGCGTCCCGGAGAGCGAGGGCCCCCGCCGTCTGGAACGCCATGTCGCTGGAGTCGACCGAGTGGGCCTTGCCGTCGGTCAAGGTGATGCGCACGTCGACCATCGGGTAGCCGGCGATGACGCCCTTCTCCAGCTGGGCGCGCACCCCTTTCTCCACGCTGGGGATGAACTGCCGTGGCACCGCCCCGCCGACCACCTTGTCCACGAACTCGAAGCCCGCGCCGCGCTCGAGCGGCTCCACGGTGATGTCGCAGATGGCGTACTGCCCGTGGCCGCCGCTCTGCTTGACGTGCCGGCCGTGGCCGCTGGCGGCGGCGACGAAGGTCTCGCGCAGCGCCACCTTCAGCGGCTCGGCCTCGACGTTGACGCCGTAGCGCTCCCGCAGCCGTTCGAGCAGCACGTCGACGTGGGCCTGGCCCATGGTCCAGAGCACGACCTGGTGGGTCTCGGCGTTGTGCTCCATCCGCATGGTCGGGTCCTCGGCGACCAGTCGCTGCAGGGCGGCCGCCAGCTTGTCCTCGTCGGACTTGGTGACCGGGTGGATCGCCACGGGCAACAGCGGGTCCGGCAGGACCCACGGCTCGACCAGGGCGGGGGAGTCCTTGTCGCTCAACGTGTCGGCGGTCTCGGCCCGGGTCAGCTTGGCCACGACGACGATGTCCCCGGCGATGGCCGGCCCCTTGGGGCGCAGCACCTCACCCAGCGGCGAGGAGAGCACACCCACCTTCTCGTCGGCGTCGTGGTCGGGGTGGCCCTCGATGTCGTGCCCGGCGAACCGCTCCAGGTGGCCGGACACGTGCACCGTGCTGTCCGGGTGCAGCGTCCCGCTGAACACGCGCACGACACTCACGCGACCGACATACGGGTCGCTGGTGGTGCGCACGACCTCGGCGACCAGCGGCGCGGACGGGTCGCAGCGCAGCGCCGGCAGGGGGTCCCCGTCCGGGGTGGTGGCGCTCGGCAGCGGATGCATGGTCGGGGGCGGGAACGCGGCGGCCACGAGGTGCAGCAGCTCGTGCACACCCACGCCGGCCAGCGTCGACAGCGGCACGACGGGATAGAACGAGCCCCGGGAGACCGCGGTGAGCAGGTCGCTGATGACCGTGTCCAGCTCGACCTGCTCACCGGCGAGGTAGCGGTCGAGCAGGGTGTCGTCCTCGGACTCCTGGATGATCGCCTCGATCAGCTCCGAGCGGCGCGGGTCGATGGCGGTGCGCTCGGCCTCGCTGGCCTCCCGGGCACGGCGAGCGCCGGAGCTCACGTCATGCACCTGCTGGGTCAGCAGCCCGATGTTGCCGGTGACGGTGCCGTCGCCACCGGTCAGAGGCAGGTAGAGCGGCATCACCCCCTCACCAAGAACACGCTGGCAGGTTGCCAGCGTGTCCTCGAAGTCGGCCCGGTTCGCATCGAGCCGGGAGACCGCAATGGCCCTCGGCATGCCCACCGCCGCGCACTCCTCCCAGAGCAGCATCGTGGCCCCGTCGACGCCGTCGGTGGCGGACACGACGAAGATGGCGGCGTCGGCGGCGCGCAGTCCCGCCCGGAGCTCGCCGACGAAGTCGGGGTAGCCGGGCGTGTCGATGAGGTTGACGACGACCTCGGTTCCGGCGGCGTCGGTGGCGACCGAGGCCACGGACAGCTGGATCGAGCGGTCGTCGCTCGCCCGAGGCCGGTAGTCGGGGGTCGTCGCCGCGACCATGGCCTCGAACAGCGCCGTCTTGCCGCCCCCGCTGTTGCCGACCAGGACCACGTTGCGCAGCTCCTGCGGCGTGCGAGCCGAAGGTCCGGGGGAGTTCGGGGTGTTCTTCGCGCTCATGTCGACACGATTGCCCCATCGCCGCGCCGGCACAACCCCTGAGCGCGCGATCAGTAGTCTGAGGCCACCATGCTGAACCGATTCGCGCGCGCCCTCTTCACCCGCATCTTCACGCCGGTGGCCAGGCTGTTCCTCAAGTGGGGCATCAGCCCCGACGTCGTGACGATCGTGGGGACCGTCGGGGTGTGCGTCGGCGCCCTGGCGTTCTACCCCTTCCACCGGTTCTTCACCGGCACCGTGGTGATCGCCGTCTTCGTCTTCTCCGACACCATCGACGGCGTCATGGCCCGCCTGTCCGGGCGCTCGAGCCGGTGGGGCGCCTACCTGGACTCCACCCTGGACCGGGTCGGCGACAGCGCGATCTTCGGAGGCCTCGTCCTCTACTACGCCTCCGCCGGCCACAGTGCCGTCATGGCCTCCCTGGCGCTGGCCTGCCTCATCCTCGGCAGCGTGGTCAGCTACGCCAAGGCGCGGGCCGAGGGCCTGGGCATGACCGCCAACGTCGGCATCGCCGAGCGCGCCGACCGCCTCGTCGCCGTGCTCCTCGCCACCGGCCTGGTCGGCCTGGGCCTGCCGGAGGTCGTCCTCGGTGTCGTGCTCGGGCTGCTGGCCGTCGCGAGCCTCATCACCGTCTTCCAGCGGATGCTCACCGTGCGCCGCCAGGCCTTCGAGGCCGCGTGAGCCGGCTGACCGACCGGGCTGCGCTCACGGCATACCGGGCCGGCTGGACCCTGGTCCGGCGCCTGCCCGAGCGCCTCGCGTATGCCGTGTTCGACCTCATCGCCGACGTCGCCGCCCGGCGCGGCGGCTCGGGGGTGGCCCGGATGCGCGCCAACTACGCCCGGGTCCGCCCTGAGCTGGACGCGGCCCGCCTCGACGCCCTGGTGCGCGCGGGCATGCGCTCCTACTTCCGGTACTGGTGCGAGGCGTTCCGGCTGCCCGACCTGACCGAGGCCGACCTCGTCGCGCGGGTGCGCACGGTCGGCGACGCCCCGGTGCGGGCGCACCTCGGCGCGAGGCGGCCGGCCGTGATGTTCCTCGGGCACATGGGCAACTGGGACCTGGGCGGGGCCTGGTCGACGACCCAGCTCGCGCCGGTCACCACCGTCGCCGAGCGGCTCAAGCCCGAGGAGCTGTATGACGAGTTCCTCGGCTTCCGCGAGCGCCTGGGCATGCGGATCCTGCCGCTGACCGGCGGGTCCGACGTCTTCCGGGAGCTGACGAAGGCGTTGCGCGCCAACGCGTTCGTCGCGCTGCTGGCCGACCGCGACCTGACCGCGGGTGGTGTCGAGGTCGACTTCTGCGGGCACCGGGCACGGATGGCTGTCGGGCCTGCGGCGCTGGCCGTGACCACCGGCGCTGCGCTGCACCCGGTGTCGGTGCACTACGAGCGGCGGGTGACCGGCCGCGGGTACGACCTGGTCATCGTCTTCCACGACCGCGTGGAGGTGCCGGCGACAGGCACCACCCGCGAGAAGGTCGCGACGATGACCCAGGCGTGCGCCGACGCCCTCACCGGCGCGGTCCGCGCGCACACCGAGGACTGGCACATGATGCAGCGGGTGTTCGTCGAGGACCTCGACCCCGCGCGGATGCCGGTCGCGAGTGCCGAGGGGGCAGTGTGAGGATCGGCATGGTCTGCCCGTACTCCTTCGACGTCCCCGGGGGAGTGCAGTTCCACGTCCGGGACCTGGCCGAGCACTTCATCGCCGAGGGGCACGAGGTGTCCGTCCTGGCCCCGGCCGACGAGGGCACCCCCCTGCCGGACTACGTCCAGGGCACGGGCGGGGCGATCCCGGTGCGCTACAACGGCTCCGTGGCCCGCCTGGCGTTCGGCCCGGTGACGGCGCGGCGCGTCGGGCGGTGGATCGAGCGCGGCAACTTCGACGTGGTGCACATCCACGAGCCGGTCACACCGAGCACCTCGCTCCTGGCGCTGTGGGCGGTCGAGGGCCCGGTCGTGGCGACCTTCCACACCTCCAACCTGCGCTCCCGCGCGATGCAGGCGTCCTACCCCGTCCTGCGCCCCAGCCTGGAGAAGATCAACGGGCGCATCGCGGTCTCCGAGGACGCCCGGCGCACGGTCACCACCCACCTCGGCGGGGACGCCGTGGTCATCCCCAACGGCGTCTACGTCGCCCGCTTCGCCGAGGCGCCGGTGCGGCCCGAGTGGCAGGGCACCCCCGAGGCTCCGACCATCGCCTTCCTCGGCCGGATCGACGAGCCCCGCAAGGGCCTGCCGGTGCTCAGCCGCGCCCTGCCGCTCATCCAGCAGGCCGTGCCCGGGGTGCGGGTACTCGTGGCCGGCCACGGCGACGTCGACGCGGCCCGCGAGCGCCTGTCGCCCGAGTCCGCTGCCGCGTGCACGTTCCTCGGCGGGGTCAGCGACGCCGACAAGGCGAGCCTGCTGGCCTCGGTCGACCTCTACCTCGCGCCGCACACCGGGGGCGAGAGCTTCGGCATCGTCCTGGCGGAGGCGATGAGCGCCGGCGCCCCCGTGCTGGCCAGCGACCTGCCTGCGTTCGTGCGGGTCCTCGACGGCGGGGCCGCAGGGGCGACGTTCCGCAACGAGGACGCCGAGGACCTGGCCCGGGAGACGGTCCGCCTGCTGCAGGACCCGGCGGTGCGGGCCGACCTGGCTGCGCGCGGGCGCAAGCGCGCCGACATCTTCGACTGGTCGGTGGTCGCCGCCCAGGTCATGGCGGTCTACGAGACCGTGACCGCCGGAGCCCCCGTGGTGCGGCCGGCTAGCGAGCCGGCCTCGATGTGGTCGCGCTGGACGCGGGGCCGCGGTGCGGAGAGCGCCTCATGATGTCGAGCACGCTGTTCTGGGTGGTCGTCGTCTTCGCGGGCTGCGCGCTGGTGGCGTGGTACCTGTCCTACACCGCGGCCCGCCTGGACCGGCTGCACGTGCGCGTCGAGGGCGCCCACTCCGCGCTGGACGCCCAGCTGGTGCGCCGGGCCGAGGCGACGCTGGAGCTGGCCAACACCGGCCTGCTCGACCCGGCGAGCGCCCTGCTGCTGGCCGGGGCGTCCTCGGAGTCCCTGGAGTCCACCGACGCGGCGCTGCAGGGCCGGGAGGTGGTCGAGAGCGGGCTGTCCGAGGCCCTGCACCTGGCGCTGACCCCGGAGGTGGTGGCCGGTCTGCGCGCCGACGACGCCGTCGGTGCCCTGGCCCTCAAGCGCCTGGTCACCGCCGGGCAGCGGGTGCAGCTGGCGCGGCGCTTCCTCAACGACGCCGTCATCGACGTGCGCCGGGTCCGCCGCAAGCTGGTGGTCCGCTGGGTGCGCCTCGCCGGCCACACACCCCTGCCGCAGACCTTCGAGATCGACGACGACCTGCCGGCGGCGCTGCGCGACGCCTGAGCGGCGCACTTGCAGGGTGCGGCCGGGGGAGCAGCACGCCCGGGTGACGAGCACCGCACCTGCCCTGACCGGGCACGGACCGGCCCGGGCGTGCCTCTACGATGGCGAGTAGTCCCGTACCACCCTGAGACAGCGAAGAAGAGGCTCAGCCGTGTCTGCGCAAGAGAGCACCACCGCCACCGCACCCACCACTGGCACCTCGCGCGTCAAGCGCGGCATGGCCGAGATGCTCAAGGGCGGCGTCATCATGGACGTCGTCACCCCCGAGCAGGCCAAGATCGCCGAGGACGCCGGCGCCGTCGCCGTCATGGCCCTCGAGCGCGTCCCCGCCGACATCCGCGCCCAGGGCGGCGTCTCGCGCATGAGCGACCCCGACATGATCGACGGCATCATCGAGGCCGTCTCCATCCCCGTCATGGCCAAGGCCCGCATCGGCCACTTCGTCGAGGCCCAGGTGCTGCAGTCCCTCGGTGTGGACTACATCGACGAGTCCGAGGTCCTCACCCCGGCCGACTACGCCAACCACATCGACAAGTGGGCCTTCACCGTCCCCTTCGTCTGCGGTGCCACCAACCTCGGCGAGGCCCTGCGCCGCATCACCGAGGGCGCGGCCATGATCCGTTCCAAGGGCGAGGCCGGCACCGGTGACGTCTCCAACGCCACCACCCACATGCGCACCCTGCGCGCCGAGATCAACCGGCTGCGCTCCATGAGCCCCGACGAGCTCTACGTCGCCGCCAAGGAGCTCCAGGCCCCCTACGAGCTGGTCAAGGAGGTCGCGCAGGCCGGCAAGCTCCCGGTGGTGCTGTTCACCGCCGGCGGCATCGCCACCCCGGCCGACGCCGCGATGATGATGCAGCTCGGCGCCGAGGGCGTCTTCGTCGGCTCCGGCATCTTCAAGTCCGGCAACCCGGCCCAGCGCGCCGAGGCCATCGTCAAGGCCACGACCTTCTTCGACGACCCCGACGTGATCGCCAAGGTCTCGCGCGGCCTGGGCGAGGCCATGGTCGGCATCAACGTCGACGAGCTGCCCCAGCCGCACCGCCTGTCCGAACGGGGCTGGTGACCCGGCCGCTCGGCATACCGCCTGGTCCGTGAGCGGCCCCGGCACCCCTGGTGGGTGCCGGGGTCGCCTGCTGTCCGGCCCGGTCGTCCCGGTATGCCGGTTGGCCGGCTCACCGGGGCACCGATGAGTCCTCGCCGTGCCGGACGTTGAACGGGCATGGAGACTGGAACCCTGATGACCCGTCCACCCGCGAGCGCCACGCCGCAGGAGAGCCGGGGTGCGAACGCCCCGGCCGAGAGCGTCGGCGACCTCAGCGAGGCCGGCTTCACTGCCCTGGCTGCACGGCACCGCCGGGAGCTGCACGTGCACTGCTACCGCATGCTCGCCTCGTTCGAGGAGGCCGAGGACGCGGTGCAGGAGACGTTCCTGCGCGCGTGGCGCGGCCGGGACGGCTTCGACGGCAGCACCCTGGTGCGGGCCTGGCTGTACCGCATCGCCACCAACGTCTGCCTCGACGCGATCCGGCGCCGGTCGCGCCGGCCCGTGGCCGCCTCGAGCCACGCCGAGGTGCCGTGGCTGACGCCCTACCCCGACCGGCTGCTGGACGAGGCCGCGCCGACCGACGAGCAGCCCGAGGCCATGGTCGTCGACCGCGAGACGATCGAGCTGGCCTTCCTCGTGGCGATGCAGGCCCTGCCGCCGCGCCAGCGCGCCGCCTTCATCGTCCGGGACGTCCTCGGCTGGCCGGCCAGCGAGGCCGCGGACCTGCTCGGCACCAGCGTGCCCGCGGCCAACAGCGCGCTGCAGCGGGCCCGGGCGACGCTGCACGACCGGCTCCCGCAGCACCGCGGCGAGTGGTCCGCACCCGAGCTGGACGAGCAGGACCGGGCCCTGCTGGCCGCGTTCATCGACGCCCACGAGCGGTGCGACGCGGCGGCCGCGGTGGCGATCTCGGCCCAGGACCTGCGCGTCACCATGCCGCCGTACCCGATGGTCTTCGACGGTCTGCAGCAGGTCGCGGCGCTGCTGGAGCGGGCGTTCGGCCCCGAGCGCGACGGCGACTGGCGCCTGCTGCCCACGTCGGCCAACCGGATGCCCGCGGCGGCGAGCTACCTGCTCCGGCCGGGCGACACGGCATACCGGGCGTTCAAGCTCGACGTATTGCGGGTGCGCGACGGCCTGGTCGCCGAGATCACGACGTTCGGGCCGCAGCTGTTCGCCGAGCTGGGGCTGCCCGCGACCCTCTGAGTGCCCGGCGCGTGCCGCGGCCCGCGGCGGCGTCCGAAACCCGCCAGTGCGTCGGGTCCGGCCGCGCCATGATGGCTGCGTGACCGAGACCTTCGAGGCCCGCTACGCCGCGATCGCGAGCCGGGACCGCCGCCACGACGGGCGGTTCTTCACCGCGGTGCGCACCACCGGCATCTACTGCCGGCCCAGCTGCCCGGCGCGCACGCCGTACCCGGAGAACGTCACGTTCTTCACCACGGCGCCGGCCGCGCAGGCGGCGGGGTTCCGGGCCTGCAAGCGGTGCCGGCCCGAGGCCGCACCGGGGTCGGCGGACTGGGACGTGCGCGCCGACCTCGTGGCGCGGGCGCTGCGGCTGGTCAACGACGGGGCGGTCGACGAGGGCGGGGTCGCCGCCCTGGCCCGGCGGCTGGCGGTCAGCGAACGCCACCTGCACCGGGTCATGGTCGCCGAGGTGGGGGTCGGCCCGCTCGCCCTGGCCCGGATGCGGCGGGCGCAGACGGCCCGGCTGCTGCTCGAGGCCACCGAGCTGCCGGTGACGTCCGTGGCGTTCGCGGCCGGCTACGCCAGCATCCGGCAGTTCAACGACAGCATCCGCGAGGCGTTCGGCGCCGCACCGACCGACCTGCGCCGAGGGCGGCGGGCGGCCGCCGACGGCACCGGCGAGGTCGTGCTGCGGCTGACCCACCGGCTGCCGCTGGACCACGCGCCGCTGATGGCCTTCCTCGGTCTGCGGGCGGTGCCCGGCGTGGAGGAGTTCGACGGGACGACCTACCGCCGGGCGCTGCGCCTGCCGCACGGCGCCGGCGTCGTGACCGTGACACCTCACCCCGGCGAGGGACACGTCACCGCCCGGCTGCGGCTGGCGGACCTGCGCGATCTCACCCCGGCCGTACAGCGCACCCGCCGGCTGTTCGACCTCGACGCCGACCCCGAGGCGGTGTCCGGCGCACTGTCCCGCGACCCGCTGCTCGCCCCGCTCGTGCAGCGTCGCCCCGGCCTGCGGGTGCCCGGCCACGTCGACGGCTTCGAGCTGGCAGTGCGGGCGGTCCTCGGCCAGCAGGTCACGGTCAAGGGGGCGCGCACCCTGGCCGGGCGCCTGGTCGAACGGCTCGGCAAGCCCATGGACGCCCCCAGCGGTGCGGTGACCCACCTGTTCCCGACCGCCGAGTCGGTGGCCGAGGCCGACCTGTCGGGCCTGGGCCTGACCACCGGGCGGATGGACACGCTGCGGGCGGTCGCGAGCGCCGTGGCCGCCGGGGTGGTCGTCCTCGACCCGGGCGCCGACCGGGAGCAGACCCGCCGGGCACTGCTGTCCCTCAAGGGCATCGGGCCGTGGACCGCCGACTACGTCGCGATGCGGGCACTCGGCGACCCCGACGCCTTCCCGGCCGCCGACCTCGGCCTGCGCCAGGCACTGGAGCGCCTCGGCAGCCCGATGGACGCCCGGTCACTGACCCTGCGGGCCGAGGCGTGGCGCCCGTGGCGTGCGTATGCCGCGTTGCACCTGTGGTCCTCCCTGGCCGACGAGACTCCGGGTGCCGGTCTCAGGTGACCGCCGCGCGAGCATTGAACTCGGGCCGCTCGAACTCCTTGTCCCGCACCACGTCCAGCAGGTGCTGGGCGGAGGCGAGGACGTCGGCGTGCGACAGGTAGAGCGGGGCGAAGCCCAGGCGCACCACGTCGGGCTCGCGGAAGTCGCCGATGACCCCGCGGGCGATGAGGGCCTGCACCACGGCATACGCCTCCGGGTGGCGCAGCGAGACCTGCGAGCCGCGGCGCTCCGGGTCCCGCGGGGTGACCACCGGCAGGTCGAGCCCGAGGCTGTCGAGGCACTCGAGGAAGAAGCCCGTCAGCGACTGGCTGTGCGAGCGCACGTCCGCCATGGACAGCCCGTCGTATGCCGTGAGCGCGGCTTCCAGCCCCAGCAGCGACAGCAGGGGAGCGGTGCCGACCCGGGCCCGGGTGATCCCGTGGGCGGGGGCGTAGTCCGGGCTCATCGCGAACGGCGCCGCGTGGCCCTGCCAGCCGGTCAGCGGGTGGTCGAAGGCGTCCTGGTGGCGGGCCGCCACGTAGAGGAACGCCGGTGCGCCCGGCCCGCCGTTGAGGTACTTGTAGCCGCAGCCGACCGCGAGGTCGACCCCGTGCTCGTCCAGGCCGACCGGGTGCACGCCGGCGGAGTGGCACAGGTCCCAGCAGGCGAGCGCCCCGGCGTCGTGCGCGGCGCGCGTCAGCCCGGGCAGGTCCCAGAGCTCGCCGCTGCGGTAGTCCACCTGGGAGAAGGCGATGCAGGCCAGCCGGTCGGCGTGCTCGGCAATGGCGCCGGCGGCCTGCTCGTGGGGCACCCGCACGACCTCGAGGTCCATCAGCCGGGCGACCGAGGACAGGATGTGCAGGTCGGTGGGGAACGACCCGCCGTCGGTGAGCACAACGGGGCGGCCGGGGCGCATCCGCGCGGCGGCGACGAAGACCTTGAACAGGTTGACCGAGGTCGAGTCGGTGACCACGACCTGGCCGGGGGCGGCGCCGACCAGTGCGCCGATGCGGTCACCGGTGCGCTCGGGGGCGCCCCACCAGTCGAACTCGTTCCAGGACCGGATCAGGCGCTGGCCCCACTGGCGAGTGACCACGTCCTGCACCACGTCGGGAACGGCGGCCGGCAGCGCCCCGAGTGAGTTGCCGTCGAGGTAGATGACGCCCTCGGGGACGAGGAACCGCTCCCGGGTGCCGGACAGGGGGGACGTGGCGTCGAGGTCGCCCGCGCGGGCAGCCAGGTCAGCGTGCTGGGACATACCCCGCAACGTAGCGTCACCGGCACGGCATACGCTGGCGGGCGTGAGCCCTTCCCCCCTTCGCATCGGCGTGCTGGCCGTCCAGGGTGACGTCCGCGAGCACGTCCACGTCCTGTCCTCCCTCGGTGCCGAGGCCACCGGTGTGCGCCGGCCGCGCGAGCTCGACGAGGTCGAGGCGATCGTCATCCCCGGCGGGGAGTCGACGACGATGGACAAGCTGGTGCGGGCGTTCGAGCTCTACGACCCGCTGCGCAAGCGGATCGCCGACGGCATGCCCGCCTACGGCTCCTGCGCCGGGATGATCATGCTCGCCGACCGGATCGCCGACGCCCGGCCCGACCAGCAGACGCTCGGCGGGCTGGACATGACGGTGCGCCGCAACGCCTTCGGCCGCCAGGTCGACTCCTTCGAGGAGGACCTGCACATGCCCGAGGTCGTCGGCGCCGACGGCGAGCCGGTGCGCGCGGTCTTCATCCGGGCGCCCTGGGTGGAGCAGGTCGGCGAGGGCGTGCAGGTGCTGGCCACCGTCGAGTCGGGGCCGGCCGCGGGGCACGTCGTGGCGGTGCGCCAGGGCAACCTGCTCGCGACCTCGTTCCACCCCGAGGTGACCGGCGACCACCGGGTCCACGACTACTTCGTACAGATGGTGCGAGCGGCCCGCGCCTGAGCCACGCGCCGGCAGCCAGCCGACAGTCAGTAGGATCGTGCGGATTTCACGGATACCGAGCAGGGATAGGGAGACTCGATGAGCGGCCACTCCAAATGGGCGACGACCAAGCACAAGAAGGCTGCGATCGACGCCAAGCGGGGCAAGCTCTTCGCCAAGCTGATCAAGAACATCGAGGTCGCGGCCCGCACTGGCGGCGGTGACCCGGCGGGCAACCCGACGCTCTACGACGCCATCCAGAAGGCCAAGAAGACCTCGGTCCCCAACGACAACATCGACCGCGCCGTCAAGCGCGGCTCCGGCGCCGAGGCGGGCGGCGCCGACTGGCAGACGATCATGTACGAGGGCTACGCCCCCAACGGCGTGGCCGTGCTGATCGAGTGCCTCACCGACAACCGCAACCGCGCGGCGGCCGAGGTGCGCACCGCGCTGACCCGCAACGGCGGCCAGCTCGCCGACCCGGGCAGCGTGTCCTACGTCTTCACCCGCAAGGGCGTCGTCATCGTGCCCAAGGGGGACCTCACCGAGGACGACCTGCTCGAGGTGGTCCTCGACGCCGGCGCCGAGGAGGTCAACGACCTCGGCGAGTCCTTCGAGATCATCAGCGAGGCCGGTGACTTCGTCGCCGTCCGCACCGCCCTCCAGGGCGCGGGGATCGACTACGACTCGGCCGAGGCCTCCTTCGTGCCGACCCTGCAGGTCGAGCTCGATGCCGACGGCGCGCGCAAGATGTTCCGCGTCATCGACGCCCTCGAGGACAGCGACGACGTGCAGAACGTCTGGGCCAACGGTGACGTCAGCGACGACATCCTGGCCGAGCTCGACGAGGAGTGACCGGTGGGCGGCGCGTCGCTGTGGTGGCGCGCCGCCGGCACGGTAGGTTTCTCTCCGAACAGGTGTTCGGTGATCGTCGTGGCAAGGAGCCGGTTGTGCGCGTGCTTGGTGTCGACCCCGGCCTGACCCGCTGCGGCATCGGCGTGGTCGACGGCGGGCTCGGCCAGCCGCTGCGGATGGTCGCCGTCGGCGTGATCCGCACCCCGGCCGCCCAGGAGACCCACCTGCGCCTGCACGCCCTGCGCGGCGAGCTCGAGCAATGGCTGCAGCGCTACCAGCCCGACGCGATCGCAGTCGAGCGGGTGTTCGCCCAGGCCAACCTGCGCAGCGTCATGGGCACCGCCCAGGCCTCGGCCGTGGCGATGCTCGCGGCCGCCGAGCGCGGCCTGCCCCTTGCCATGCACACCCCGAGCGAGGTCAAGGCTGCCGTCACCGGCAGCGGCCGCGCGGACAAGGCCCAGGTGACCACGATGGTGACCCGCATCCTGCGGCTCGACACCCGGCCCCAGCCGGCCGACGCCGCCGACGCCCTGGCCCTGGCCATCTGCCACGTATGGCGCGGCGGGGCCCAGGACCGCCTGCAGCGCGCCGCCGCCGCGGCACGAGGCGGGGCCCGGTGATCGCCTCCGTCCGCGGCCCGGTGCTGTCCGTGGGCCTCGACTCGGCCGTGGTCGAGGTCGGGGGAGTGGGGCTGCTCGTGCACACCACCCCCGGCACCGCGGCCGGCCTGCGCCCCGGGTCCGCGGCCAGCCTGGCCACCACCCTGGTCGTGCGCGAGGAGTCGCTGACGCTCTACGGCTTCGCCGACGAGGACGAGCGCCAGGTCTTCGAGCTGGTGCAGACCGTCTCCGGGGTCGGCCCGCGCCTGGCCCTGGCCATGCTCGCGGTGCACGCCCCGGACGCCCTCCGCCGCGCCGTCTCCGACGGCGACCTCCACGCCCTGACCAAGGTGCCCGGCATCGGCAAGAAGGGTGCCGAGCGCATCGTGCTCGAGCTGCGCGACAAGATCGGCCTGCCCACCGGCGCAGCCCCGGTCGTGGTCAGCGGCAACGGCAGCGGCGCCCCGTGGCGGGGCCAGGTCCACGAGGCCCTCGTCGGCCTCGGCTGGTCGGCCAAGCAGGCCGAGGACGCCGTTGAGACCGTCGCGGTCGACGCCCCCGCCGATGCCACCGTGGCCACGCTGCTGCGCGCCGCGCTGCGGGAGCTCGGACGATGAGCCGCGACCTGCCCGCCGGCACCTACGAGATCTACTCCGACGGCTCGTTCGAGGCGACGACCAACCGGGTCATGGACGCCGGCAGCGACGACGACGAGCGCCGCGTCGAGGCGGCCCTGCGGCCCCGGCGCCTGGCTGACTACGCCGGGCAGACGCGGGTGCGCGACCAGCTCGGCCTGGTGCTCGAGGCCGCCCGGCGCCGCGGCGCGCCCCCGGACCACGTGCTGCTCTCCGGGCCGCCCGGGCTGGGCAAGACCACCCTCGCCATGATCGTGGCCGCCGAGCTGGAGCAGCCGATCCGCATCACCAGCGGCCCGGCGATCCAGCACGCCGGCGACCTCGCGGCGATCCTGTCCTCGCTGGCCGAGGGCGAGGTGCTCTTCCTCGACGAGATCCACCGCATGTCCCGGGCCGCCGAGGAGATGCTCTACCTGGCGATGGAGGACTTCCGGGTCGACGTGGTCGTGGGAAAGGGCCCCGGCGCCACCGCCATCCCGCTGGAGCTGCCGCCGTTCACCGTCGTCGGCGCCACCACCCGCTCGGGCCTGCTGCCGGCACCGCTGCGTGACCGGTTCGGCTTCACCGGCCACCTCGACTACTACGCCGCCGAGGACCTCGAGCAGATCCTCATGCGCTCGGCCCGGCTCCTGGAGGTCAAGGCCCACCCGCGGGGCATCTCCGAGATCGCCGGCCGCTCCCGCGGCACGCCCCGCATCGCCAACCGGCTGCTGCGCCGGGTCCGCGACTGGGCACAGGTCCACGGGCGCGGCGTGGTCGACGAGTTGGCCGCGCACACCGCGCTGGCCCTGTTCGACGTCGACGACAAGGGCCTGGACCGCCTCGACCGGGCCGTGCTCGAGGCGCTGTGCCGCCGGTTCGCCGGCGGGCCGGTCGGCCTGTCCACCCTCGCGGTGGCGGTCGGGGAGGAGTCCGACACCGTCGAGACGGTGGCCGAGCCCTACCTCGTGCGCGAGGGGTTCATGATCCGCACCCCGCGCGGCCGGGCCGCGGCCCCGCTGGCCTGGCAGCACCTCGGCCTGACCCCGCCGGCCCCGGTCGACCTCGGGGTCGCCCAGCCGCTGCCGTTCGGTGAGGGCGACGGTGGCCGCTTCGGCGGCTGAGGACGCAGGCATGCCGACCTGCCGGGTTGCCGGTCGAACCCGCGGGGGCGGCTCGCGGCATACCTCCGCGTTCATCACGAAATGGCGGCGCATGGGCGGGGTTCCTTGGTGCCTGTGGTGCCGCTCACCTAGACTCACGCGAACGCACCGGCTCCGTCCGGGACTTCCGCGCGTCCGGGGACGTTGTCCCCAGTGGTGCGTGTCAACCCAACTGTCGTGAAGGACTGACTCATGTCGTCACTGGCCACCGCGGCCGCCTCTTCGGGGGCCGGCCTCGGCAACCTGCTCATCTTCGCCCTGCCGATCCTGCTGATCGCGTTCATGTTCATGACGCAGCGGCGTCGCCAGCGCGAGGTGCAGGCCGTGCAGAGCGGCCTCAAGGTCGGCGACGAGGTGACCACGACCTCGGGCCTGCTCGGGCGCATCAGCGCCATCGACGACACCGTGGTCACCCTCGAGGTCAGCCCTGGCGTGCTGGTGCGCTTCGACCGCCGCGCGATCGGTGGTCCGGCTCCGGCCGGCGCCACCGCGACCCCGGAGGCCGCCGCGTCCGGTTCGGCCGCCGAGGCGCCGACGCCCACTGACGTGCCGGCCGAGGGCAGCACGCCGGCGGAGCGCCCGGACACCACCGGGGAGCGGGACTGACCGTGGCGATCAACCCGCGCAACCGCAAGCCGCTGCGGACCCTGGCGGCGCTGGCCGTGCTGGTCGTGGGCCTCTACGGCCTGCTGGCGGCCGTCGTCACCTGGGGCAGTGCCCAGTGGACGCCCAAGCTCGGCCTCGACCTCGAGGGCGGCACCCAGCTGATCCTCAAGCCGGTCATCACCAACGGCGGCTCGATCAGCCAGGACCAGATCAACCAGGCCGTCGACATCATGCGCCAGCGCGTCGACAGCACCGGCGTCTCCGAGGCCGAGGTGACCACCCAGGGCGGCTCGAACGTCGTGGTCTCCCTGCCCGGCACCCCGGACAAGGCCACGATCGACTCGCTGAAGCGCTCATCCCAGCTGCGCTTCCGTGCCGTGCTGGTCGAGGCCGCCGGCGCCCCGCAGCCGACCCCGACGTCCACCGGCACCGCGACCGCCCCGTCGGGCACGCCGAGCGCCAAGCCGACCTCGGGCTCCAAGGCCACCGCGCCGTCGGGGACCGCGACCACCAGCGCCAAGTCGGCCTTCCCGCCCGCGCTGAGCAAGGACACCACGCCCACGCCGACGCCCACGGCGACCGGCACGACGGGCTCGACCGGGACGACCGGCGCCAAGCCCAAGGACGCCAGCGACCTGGCCTGGATCACCCCCGACATCGAGAAGCAGTTCACGGCACTCAACTGCGCCAACCCGGCGACCCAGGCCAAGCTGGCGACCCAGATGGACGACCCGGCCAAGCCGTTGGTGACGTGCTCCCAGGACCGCCAGGCCAAGTACATCCTCGGCCCGGCCGAGGTCGTCGGCACCGACATCGCCGACGCGTCCTCGGGCTTCCAGACGACGCAGACCGGCGCGCAGACCAACCAGGTCGAGATCCAGCTCAAGTTCGACGCCAACGGCACCAAGAAGTTCGGCGACGTCACCTCGCGCCTGGTCTCGCTGCCGCAGCCGCGCAACCAGTTCGCCATCGTGCTCGACGGCCAGGTGCTCTCCGCGCCGGTGACCCAGAGCGCGATCACCGCCGGCACCGCCAGCATCACCGGCAACTTCACCGAGGCCAGCGCCAAGACGCTGGCCGACCAGCTGAAGTTCGGCGCCCTGCCGATGTCGTTCACGCCGCAGACCGAGGAGCAGGTCAGCCCCACGCTGGGCACCGACCAGCTCCAGAAGGGCCTGCTCGCCGGCCTCATCGGCCTGCTGCTGGTCGTCATCTACTCGCTGTTCCAGTACCGCGCCCTGGGCTTCGTCACGGTCGCGTCGCTGGTCATCGCCTCGCTGCTGACCTACGTCACGGTGGCGCTGCTGGGCTGGTCGCACGGCTTCCGGCTCACCCTCGCCGGCGTCACGGGCCTGATCGTGTCGATCGGTATCACCGCCGACTCGTTCATCGTGTTCTTCGAACGCGTGCGCGACGAGGTACGTGAGGGCCGGCACCTGCGCCAAGCCGTGGAGACCGGCTGGGCCCGCGCCCGCCGCACCATCCTGGTCGCCGACGGCGTCAACATGCTGGCCGCGATGGTGCTCTACATCCTGGCCACCAGCAACGTGCGCGGCTTCGCCTTCACGCTGATGCTGACGACCATCATCGACGTGGCCGTGGTCTTCCTGTTCACCCACCCGATCGTCGCCATCCTCGCCAACACGAAGTTCTTCGGCGAGGGGCACAAGTGGTCCGGCTTCGACCCCGAGCGCCTCGGCGCGAAGCAACCGTTGTATGCCGGTCGCGGCCGGGTCACGATCGCTGCGCGCCGCGCGGCAGAGGAGAGCGCGCAGTCATGACGAGCTTCGCCCAGTTCGGCAACGACCTCTACAGCGGAAAGCGGTCGATCGACTTCGTCGGGCGCCAGAAGGCGTGGTACGCCATCTCCGGCGTGATCCTCGTGCTGGCCCTCGTGGGCATCTTCGCCCGGGGCCTCAACCTCGGCCTGGAGTTCCGCGGTGGCTCCGAGCTGCGCGTCTCCGGCGTCAGCACGACGCAGGGCTACGAGGCCAAGGCCAAGGACGCCCTCGGCGGCCTGAACCAGGGCGCCGACGTCGTGGTCACCAAGCTCGGCACCGACTCCGTGCGGGTCCAGACCGAGAAGCTCAGCGACACCCAGACCGAGGATGCCCGCGCCAAGCTGGCCAAGGCGTTCGGCGTCGACGAGAACAAGATCTCGGCGTCCTTCATCGGCGCCTCGTGGGGTGCCTCGGTCAGCCAGAAGGCGATCACCGCCCTCATCTGGTTCCTCGTGCTCGTCGCGCTGACCATGGCGTTGTACTTCCGCACCTGGAAGATGTCCGCGGCCGGCCTCATCGCGCTGGTCCACGACCTGGTGATCACCGTCGGCATCTACGCGCTGTTCGGCTTCGAGATCACGCCGGCGTCGATGATCGGCTTCCTGACGATCCTCGGCTACTCTCTCTACGACACCGTCGTCGTCTTCGACAAGGTGCGCGAGAACACCGGCCAGGCGGTCGCCAACGGCCGGATGAGCTACTCCCAGGCTGCCAACCGGGCGGTCAACCAGACCTTGGTGCGCTCGATCAACACCTCGGTCGTGGCCCTGCTGCCGGTCGCGGCGATCCTCGTCATCGGCTCGGTGCTGCTCGGCCCCGGCGTGCTCGTGGACCTGAGCCTGGCGCTGTTCGTCGGTATCGCGGCCGGCACCTACTCCTCGATCTTCATCGCCACCCCGCTGCTGGCCGACCTGCGTGAGCGCGAGCCGGCGATGAAGGACCTGGCCAAGCGCGCCAAGCGCTACCAGGCGGCCCGGACCCGCGACGAGGCCAGGGCCGAGGAGGCCGGTGAGGTCGCCGCCGTGGACGAGGCCGGGGACTCCCACCGGGAGCCGGCCGCGGCCGGCGCCGGCCGGGCCTCGCGCCCGGTGCACCCCTACGTCACCGGTGGACCCCGCAACCAGCCCAAGCGCCCGCCCAAGAGCAAGCGCTGAGGAGAGCTGTGAGCACCGAACAGCAGTCCATCGCGCAGGTGGTCTCCGACCACCTGCGCGACATCCCCGACTTCCCCGAGCCCGGCGTGGCGTTCAAGGACTTCACCCCGTTGCTGTCCGACGGGGCGGCCCTGGGCGCGGTGGTCCGCGACATCGCCGACCGCTACCGCGGCCGGGTCGACCACATCGTCGGCATCGAGGCGCGCGGGTTCATCCTCGGCGCCGCCGTGGCCTACGAGCTCGGCATCGGCTTCGTGCCGGTCCGCAAGGCAGGCAAGCTGCCGGGGGAGACCCTGGGGGTGGAGTACGACCTGGAGTACGGCAGCGCCCACATCGAGGTGCACGCCGACGCGTTCGTCGCCGGCGCCCATGTGCTCGTCATCGACGACGTGCTCGCCACCGGCGGCACGGCCGAGGCGACCTGCACGCTGCTCGAGCGTGCCGGGGCCGAGGTCGTGGCGTTCGAGGCCGTGATCGAGCTCGGCTTCCTCGAGGGCCGGGTCAAGCTGGCGGGTCGTGAGGTCCACACCATCCTCACCGTGTGAGGGCACATAGACTCCTGTCATGAACGAGGACGTCGCGGGCGGCACGACCGGAACCTCCGCCCCCACGCAGGTCGAGCCCATGACCGGGCCGATCCCGCGCGTCCGCGCGCGGCTGGCCCGCTTCGGCGGTCCGCGCCAGGGGACCTACCGCGTCCTCGAGCCGCTGCTGCGCACTGTCCGGGCGACCCACCCCAAGGCCGACCTGACGGTCATCGAGCAGGCCTACGCCGTCGCGGAGCAGGCCCACCGCGGCCAGCTGCGCAAGAGCGGCGACCCCTACATCACCCACCCCCTGGCCGTGGCCACGATCCTGGCCGAGCTGGGCATGACGCCGGCCACGCTCGCCGCTGCGCTGCTGCACGACACGGTGGAGGACACGGCATACAGCCTCGAGGACCTCACCCGGGACTTCGGCCCCGAGGTCGCCATGCTCGTGGACGGCGTGACCAAGCTCGACAAGGTCACCTACGGCGACGCGGCCCAGGCCGAGACGGTGCGCAAGATGGTCGTGGCGATGGCCCGCGACATCCGGGTGCTGGTCATCAAGCTCGCCGACCGGCTGCACAACGCCCGCACCTGGCGCTACGTCTCGCAGGAGTCGGCGCAGCGCAAGGCACGCGAGACCCTGGAGATCTACGCCCCGCTGGCGCACCGGCTGGGCATGAACACCATCAAGTGGGAGCTGGAGGACCTGTCCTTCGCGACCCTCTACCCCAAGGTCTACGACGAGATCGTGCGCCTGGTCGCCGAACGGGCGCCGGCCCGGGAGGAGTACCTCGCCGGGGTCCGCGAGCAGGTCAACAACGACCTGCGTGCGGCCAAGATCAAGGCGACGGTCACGGGCCGGCCCAAGCACTACTACTCCGTCTACCAGAAGATGATCGTGCGCGGCCGCGACTTCGAGGAGATCTACGACCTCGTCGCGGTGCGGGTGCTGGTCGACACGGTCCGCGACTGCTACGCGGCGCTGGGCGCGCTGCACGCCCGGTGGAACCCGGTGCCGGGGCGGTTCAAGGACTACATCGC
>NZ_JBTCWL010000007.1:0-78430 GCF_054325275.1 Oryzihumus sp. | reverse complement strand
CGGTCGAGCGCCAGCGCCGCGGCCCGCCGCTCGGCCAGGGGTGAGTCGCCCTCGTACATGTAGACGGCGATCCAGCCGAACAGCAGCGACTGGGCGAACGGCGACGCCCTCGGCGTGTCGACCGCGACGAGGCGCACGCGGCGGGACCGGAGGTCGGTGAGCACCTCGCGCAACGCCGGCAGGTCGAACACGTCGTTGACGCACTCGCGGGTGGCCTCGAGCAGGATCGGGAAGTCGGGGTACTTGGCGGCCACGGCCAGCAGGTCGGCGGCCTTCTGGCGCTGCTGCCAGAGGGGCGTGCGGCGGTCGGGACGGCACCGGGGCAGGAGCAGGGCGCGCGCCGCGCACTCGCGGAAGCGGGAGGCGAACATCGCCGACCCCGGGAGCTGGCCGACCACCACCTCGTCGATCTCGGCCGGATCGATCATCAACTCGTCGAGCGGGAGCTCGTCGATCGCTTCGGGCAGGCGGAGCACGATGCCGTCGTCGCTCCACATGAGCTCGACGTCGTGGCCTTGCTCGCCGAGCCGCGCCTGCAGTGCCATCGCCCACGGCGCGTGCACCTGCGCGCCGAACGGTGTGAGGATGCACACCCGCCAGTCGCCGATCTCGTCGCGGAACCGCTCGACCACGATCGTGCGGTCGTCGGGCACGTGCCGGGTGGCCTCACGCTGCTCGGCCAGGTAGGTCAGCAGATTGTCGGCGGCCCATTCGTCCAGCCCGGTCGCCCGCACCCGCTCGCGGGCGTCGTCGGGCGTGGCCGCCACGATCTCGCGGACGAACTGCCCCACGGCGCGCCCGAGCTCGGCCGGTCGGCCCAGGGAGTCGCCGTGCCAGAACGGCAGCTTGCCCGGCTGCCCCGGCGCCGGCGTGACGAGCACCCGGTCGTGGGTGATGTCCTCGATCCGCCACGAGGAGGACCCGAGCGTGAACACGTCGCCGACACGCGACTCGTAGACCATCTCCTCGTCGAGCTCGCCCACGCGCCGGCCGGTGCCCTCCCCGGTGGCGAGGAACACGGCGTACAGGCCGCGGTCGGGGATGGTGCCCCCGGAGGTGACCGCCAGCCGCTGCGCGCCCGGCCGCCCGGTCAGGGTGCCGGTGACCCGGTCCCACACCAGGCGCGGGCGCAGCTCGGCGAACTCGTCGCTCGGGTAGCGCCCGGAGAGCATGTCGAGCACCGACTCCAGGATCGAGCGTGGCAGGGTCGCGAACGGGGTGGCCCGGCGCACCAGCTGCTCGAGGTCGTCAACGGCCCACTCGTCCATGGCGGTCATCGCGACCACCTGCTGGGCGAGGACGTCGACGGGGTTGGCCGGCACGCGCAGGGACTCGATCGCCCCGGCGCGCATGCGGTCGACGACGACGGCGGTCTGCACGAGGTCGCCGCGAAACTTCGGGAACACCACGCCGCGCGAGACCGCGCCCACCTGGTGTCCGGCCCGGCCGACGCGCTGCAGCCCGCTGGCCACGCTCGGCGGCGACTCGACCTGCACGACGAGGTCGACCGCGCCCATGTCGATGCCGAGCTCCAGGGAGCTGGTCGCGACCACGGCGGGCAGCCGGCCGGCCTTGAGGTCGTCCTCGATGAGGGCCCGCTGCTCCTTGCTCACGGAGCCGTGGTGGGCACGGGCGAGCACGGGGGCGGCGCCGTGGCTCTGGCCGGCCTGGGCCATGAGCTGGGCAGGGGTATGCCGTGCCGTCGCGTCCGCGGGCTCCTCGCCGGAGCCCTCCGCGGCCGCCTCGACCCGCTCCTCCCAGATCTCGTTGAGCCGGGCGGTGAGGCGCTCGGCCAGGCGCCGGGAGTTGGCGAAGACCAGGGTCGAGCGGTGGTCGGCGATGAGGTCGACGATGCGCTCCTCGACGTGCGGCCAGATCGAGGCCCGGCGCTCGGCGCCGGCAGCCGGCCCCGACAGGTCACCGGTGACCTCCCCGAGCGCGGACATGTCGGCGATCGGGACGACCACTTGAAGGTCCCACTCCTTGGTGGACTCGGGCTGGACGACCGAGACCGGCCGACCCCCGGCGAGGTAGCGCGCCACCTCCTCGACCGGTCGCACGGTCGCCGACAGCCCGACCCGCTGGGCGGGCTGCTCCAGGAGGGCGTCGAGCCGCTCCAGGCTGAGCGCCAGGTGGGCGCCGCGCTTGGTGCCGGCGACCGCGTGCACCTCGTCGATGATCACGGTCTCGACGCCGGCCAGCGACTCGCGGGCCCGGGAGGTCAGCAGCAGGAACAGGGACTCCGGGGTGGTGATGAGCACGTCGGAGGGCTGGCGGGCGAACAGCCGCCGCTCGGCGGCCGTGGTGTCACCGGAGCGGACCCCGACCGACACCTCGGGCTGCGGCAGGCCCAGGCGGCTGGCCGCGTGCCCGATGCCGACCAGCGGGGAGCGCAGGTTGCGCTCGACGTCGACGGCCAGGGCCTTCATCGGGGAGATGTAGAGGACCCGGCATCGTCGCAGCGCTTCGGCCGGCGGGGGAGCGGAGGCCAGCCGGTCCAGGGCCCACAGGAACGCCGAGAGCGTCTTGCCGGACCCGGTCGGCGCGACCACGAGGGTGTGCTGCCCGGAGCTGATCGCGTCCCAGGCCCCCGCCTGCGCGGCGGTGGGCGCGGCGAAGGAGCCGCGGAACCACTCACGGGTCGCGGGGGAGAACCGGTCGAGGACGTCGGAGCTCATCGTGGGAGACAGCCTGCCACCCGGCGCCGACACCGGCGCGGCACCGGAAGCCGAAATCCCGTGGACCCACCCGCGCCAGCCTGCCTAGCCTCACGCCCATGACCGCCCCGCAGTCCCTCATCCGCCTCCAGGACGCGACCAGCCCGGCCGAGCGGGCGTCCGTGCGGCGGGTCGTCGAGGCCGCCTTCGGCGCGCAGGAGGGGCCGCGTGTGGCCGACCTCGTCGACGCCCTCCAGGCCTCCGACGCCTTCTCCGACCGGTTCTCCTTCGTGGCCGAGCGAGACGGTGCCGTGGTCGGCCACGTGATGCTGACGCGCGGCTGGGTGGACGCCCCGGAGCGCCTCGTCGAGGTCCTCGTCCTCAGCCCGCTGTCGGTCCGGCCCGATCACCAGCGCGGCGGCGTCGGCCGGGCGCTCGTCGCCCACGCCGTCGCGGCAGCCGGGGACGCGGGCAGCCCGGCGGTCTTCCTCGAGGGCAGCCCGGCCTACTACTCGCGGCTGGGCTTCGAGCCGGGCAGCGCGCACGGGTTCACCCGCCCGAGCGTGCGCATCCCGGAGCCGGCCTTCCAGGTGGTCACGCTGCCGGCCCGGGAGCCCTGGATGACCGGGGCCCTGGTCTACCCGGACCCGTTCTGGGCCCACGACTGCGTCGGCCTGCGCTGAGCCAGGTCGCCAGCGCGGCCGGCGTCACCTCGGCCGGCGCAGGTCGCCCACCTGCTCGGCGTACCAGCTGCTCGACAGGTGCTCCGCGACCTCCCGCAGCGTCCAGCCCTCCCGCGGCCGATCCCACTCGGCCTCACCCGCCGCGAGCAGCCGCAGGCGGAACGTCCGGGCGAGCCGGGTGAGGCGCTCGCGGGCCTCCTCCAGGTCGACCTCGGTGAACCGCGCGAAGTCCGCGTGGGTCGTGACCAGGCTGGCGTGCCAGCGGTCCGGCTGGGTCGGCACGCCGGCCAGCACGGCCTCGACCTCGGCGAGGTGGTCGAGGAGGTGGTCGGCCTGGCGCCGGATCACCTTGTGCGGCGTGTAGATCCGGTCCCCGCCGTCACTCACCCGCGGGGTCCCGTCCCACCCCAGCCACGTCACGGCCAGGTCCAGGGTGCGGGCGACCGCGGCCTCCACCCCCGCCCCGGGGTCGGTGGCGAGCTCGGCAGGCGGGAGAGCATCAGTGGTCATGGCGGCGACGCTAGGTCCGCGACGGTTCGGCGGTGGCCGAAACGTCCCCGGCCTACGGTGGGCCCATGGCCACCGACTTCACGACCGTGGGACGCCTGCTGTCGGTCCCCGCGCGCTCGGCCATGGTCTCGGCCCTGCTCGAGGGCCGGGCCCTGACCGTGGGCGAGCTCGCGCGCGTCGCCGGCGTCAGCGCGTCCACCGCCAGCGAGCACGTCACGTCCCTGGACGCCGGCGGCCTGGTCCGGGTGCTGCGCCAGGGGCGGCACCGGTACGTCGCGCTGTCCGGTCCGCAGGTCGCCGCGGCCCTGGAGGCGCTGGCGCTGGTGTCCCCGCCGGTGCCGGTCACCTCGTTGCGGCAGTCCCGCGACGCGAGGGCCCTGCGCGCCGCCCGCACCTGCTACGACCACCTCGCCGGCGAGCTCGGCGTCCGCGTCCACGACGCCCTCGTGCGGCAGGGCTGGGTGGCGACGGACCCGGCGTACCTGCTCACCGACACCGGGGCCGGCGAGCTGCGGGCGCTCGGCGTCGACGTGGACCGGGCCGTGGCGGGCCGGCGCCCGGTGGTGCGGCCCTGCCTGGACTGGACCGAGCGCCGCTACCACCTCGCCGGGGCGCTCGCCGGCGAGGTGGCGCGGACCTTCCTCGAGCGTGACTGGGTGCGGCGCACCCAGGGCCGGGGGCTGCGCCTCACGCCGGCGGGGGAGGAGCTGCTGCGGCAGTGCCTGGACCCGTCGGAGCCAGCTCCGGCTCGCGCGACGGCCCGCTGACCCGGCGCCGGTCCATCGCGCGCCACTCCGGGCGCAGCCCCGGCAGCAGCGTGGTGACGAAGTAGAGCCCGCCGGCGACCGCGAGCGCCGGGGCCAGCCCCACCAGCGCGATCGCGGCACCGGCACTGACCCCGCCGAGCGGGATGCCGACCCAGCACACGGCGTCGGACAGGGAGCCGACGCGGCCGACGAGGTGGCGGGGGATGCGCTCGAGCATGATCGCCCCGAGCACCGGGTTGATGAAGCCGGCACCGAAGCCGCCGACCACGCCGACCCCGACGAGCACGGCCACGGGAGCCCCCATGGCCAGCGCCACGAACCGCGGCGCCCCGCAGAGGGTGAACCCGACGAGGTAGGTCAGCCGGCGGGGGAGCCGGGCCGACCACGCCGTCGCGAGCAGGCTGCCCACCGTGGCGGTCAGGCCGAACGTCGAGCCGAGCAGGCCGATCAGCTCCGGGCCGAAGCCGTGGTCGCGCACCCACACCGGCAGCAGCACCGTGCTGTAGGCGGCGTCGAGCCAGTTCGTCACGGCCACCATGGCCATGGCGGCCCGCAGCAGGGGCTCGCGGCGCAGGAAGTCCCAGCCCTGGCGCAGCCGGTGCAGGTATGCCGCCTCGCTCACCTCCTCGTGCGGTGGGGTGTGACGGGGTGCGGTGGCCCCGATGAGGACCGCCGCGACGGCGAAGCTCAGCGCGTCGGCGAGCACCGCGCTGGCCGGGCCGATGGCGGCGATGAGCACGCCGGCCAGGCCGGGCGCGACGATCGAGGCGGTGCGGTTGGCGGTGCCCTCCAGCCCGGTGACCCGCTCCAGCGGCAGGTCGGCAGCGTCGGCGACCGCGGGCACGAGGGCGGACTTGGCCGCGTCGCCGGGGCCGCGGGCACAGCCGAGGAGGGCGACCAGGACCAGCAGCACCGGCAGGGTGAGCTGGCCCGTCGCGTACAGCAGCGGGATGCACCCGGCGACCACTGCGCTGGCCACGTCGGCGGTGAGGCTGACGACGCGCGGGCCTCGCCGGTCGATGAGCGGGCCGCCGAGGGCCTTGACCAGGACATAGGGGGTCAGCTCGAACAGCACGACGAGGCCGGTCTGCGCGGCGGAACCCGTCGTGGTCAGGACGAACCAGGGCAGCGCGATGGCCGAGACCCGGGTGCCGGCGACGGAGATGACCGAGGCGGTGAGCAGGCCGTAGAGGCTGCGTCGGGACGCGCCCGTCCGTCGGCTGTTGGGCCGGCTCATGACCCACCACCGGGGGTGACGAACGCCTGCAGCTGCAGCGTGACTCGCCGGGCGCCGCGAGGGGCAGGATCGGGGGAGTCGGCGGACCGGTAGCCGGCGATGACCGCCTCGAGGTCCTCGAGCAGGGCGGCTGCCTCCGTGGCGGTGAGGCGCAGGCCGTAGTTGCTCAGGGTCGTGGCGCTGTCCCATGCCTTCGGCAGCGTCGGCAGCTCGGCGATGGCCTGGCGCATGTTGGAGGCGTAGACCTCGGCGACGGCGTCGAGGTAGGCCCCCTCCAGCTCGGCGCTGTCCGGGCCGGGGCTGCCCTGCAGGTAGGTGCGGCGGTGGGCCGCCTTCCACCAGCGGTCCCGGGCGTTGCCGCGCCCCTCGTCCTCCACGACCAGGCCGGCGCTCGCGAGCTGGCGCAGGTGGTAGCTGGTGGCGCCGGTGTTGACGCCCACGCGCGCGGCGAGCTGCGTGGCGGTGGCCGGGCCGTGCGCCCGGAGCAGGCTGAGCAGGCGCATCCGCAGGGGGTGGGCCAGGGCCTTCATCGCCGACGTGTCGAGGACGAGGTCCCGCTCAGGGTCGGGTTCGAAGCTGCGTGCCATGACTCGAGAGTAGATCGCAAAGAGATGTTTGCAAAGAGAAATGTGCAAAGAATTCTGTGCGGTCTGCGGGTCGGGGTGCCACCGGCCGCTGTGCGAGACTCAGCCGGTGCGGTTGAGCGACTTCTGGCGGCTGATGGACGACGAGTTCGGGGCGGGCTATGCCCGCTCGCTCGCCCGTGACCACGTGCTCGGGGCGCTGGGCAACCGCACGGCCGCGCAGGCGCTCGAGGCCGGCATCGGGCCGCGCGAGGTGTGGCTCGCCCTGTGCGACGACATGGACGTCCCGGAGTCGCGCCGGCTCGGCAAGGACCACAAGCCGCGGAAAACGGGTTGATCCCCTGTCGGTGTCCGGCACTAGCGTTGACGCCTGTGACGGGGACCGACGACGACATCCTCATCCGCGCGAGCGGGCTGACCAAGACCTTCGGCGACTTCACCGCCGTCGACGGCATCGACTTCGGGGTCCGGCGGGGGGAGGCCTTCGGCTTCCTGGGCCCCAACGGCGCGGGCAAGTCCTCGACCATGCGGATGGTCGGCTGCGTCTCGCCGGCCACCGGGGGTGAGCTGCGCCTGTTCGGCCAGGACCCGGCCACGCACGGCCCGGACATCCGCGCCCGCCTGGGTGTGGTGCCCCAGCGCGACACCCTCGACGAGGAGCTCACCGTGGAGGAGAACATCTGGATCTACGGCCGCTACTTCGGCCTGTCCCGGCGCGAGGTGCGCTCGCGGGCCACCGAGCTGCTCGAGTTCGCCCAGCTGTCCGACCGCGCCGGCTCCAAGGTGGAGCCGCTCTCCGGCGGCATGAAGCGGCGGCTGACCATCGCCCGGTCGCTGATCAACTCACCCGAGATCCTGCTGCTCGACGAGCCGACCACCGGCCTGGACCCGCAGGCCCGGCACGTGCTGTGGGACCGGCTGTTCCGGCTCAAGCGCTCCGGCGTGACACTGGTCCTGACCACCCACTACATGGACGAGGCCGAGCAGCTGTGCGACCGCCTCGTGGTCATGGACCACGGCAGGATCGTCGCTGAGGGCTCGCCGCGCTCGCTGATCGAGCAGTACTCCACCCGCGAGGTGCTCGAGCTGCGCTTCGCCGAGGACGACCACGCCGCCTACGCCGACAAGCTGTTCGGCGTCGGGGAGCGCACCGAGGTGCTGCCCGACCGGCTGCTGGTCTACACCGACGACGGCGACGAGGCGGCCGCGGCGGTCCACCGGCTCGGCCTGCACCCGCTGTCGTCGCTGGTGCGCCGCTCCACGCTCGAGGACGTCTTCCTGCACCTGACCGGCCGGACGCTGGTGGACTGATGAGCGTGCTGACCCCGTCCGCGGCCCGGCCCCAGCGCTGGCGCCCGGTCTTCGGCTACTGGCTCACCGCCTACAAGCGCACGTGGCGTGGCTCGATCTTCGGCCGTTTCCTCTCGCCGCTGCTGTTCCTGCTGTCCATGGGCCTGGGCCTGGGCAGCCTGGTCAACCGCTCGGCCGGCGGCGTCGACGGCGTGCCCTACCTGCAGTTCGTCGTCCCGGGCATCCTCGCCGCGCAGGCGATGTGGGTGGCGATGGGGGAGTCGACCTACCAGGTGCTCGGCGCGATCCGCTGGCAGATGCAGTACCACGCGATGCTCGCCACCCCGATCGGCGTCGACGACCTGCTCCTGGGTCACCTCACCTACGTGGCGGCCCAGGTCACCAGCGCCACGGTGATCTTCATGGCGGTCGCCACGTGCTTCGGGGCGTGGGCCTCCTGGTGGGTGCTGCTCGCGCTGCCGGTGACCCTGCTGACCGGCATGGCCTTCGCGGTGCCGATCTTCGCCTTCTCGGCCAAGCAGGAGAGCGACTCCGGGTTCAACATCCTGTTCCGCTTCATCATCACGCCGCTGTTCCTCTTCTCCGGCACCTTCTTCCCGGTCAGCCAGCTGCCGGTGTGGCTGCGGCCGGTGGCGTGGGTGACCCCGCTGTGGCACGGCGTCGAGGCCAACCGGTCGCTGGCGCTTGGGGCGCCCGACGCGCTCGCGGTCCTCGGCCACACGGCATACCTGCTGGTGTTCATCGCGGCGGGCGCGTGGGTCGCGCGCCGCACGTTCCGGGGGAGGCTCGTCACATGAGCACGCAGGGCACGCTCACCCGACCGACCGCGGCCTCCCGGGTGGCGCGGCTGCTCCCGGTCCCCGCCGGGGCGGGCATGGCGCGCATCCTGGTCGAGCGCAACGTCATGAGCTTCCGGCACGGCTGGATCGCGATCATCACCGGGTTCGCCGAGCCCGTGTTCTACCTGTTCTCCCTCGGCATCGGCCTGGGCTCGCTGGTCCGCACCGTCACCACCGACGGCGGCACGGTCGTGCCCTACGCCCACTTCGTCGCCCCCGCGCTGCTGGCCAGCTCGGCGATGAACGGCGCGGTCTTCGACTCCACGTTCAACGTCTTCTTCAAGCTCAAGTACGCCAAGCTCTACGACTCGGTCCTCGCCACGCCCCTCGGGCCGCGCGACGTCGCGGTCGGCGAGATCGGCTGGGCGCTGATCCGCGGTTCCCTGTATGCCGCGGCGTTCCTCGCCGTCGCGGTCGCCGCCGGCACGGTCCACTCGTGGTGGGCGCTGCTGGCGGTGCCGGCGGCGACGCTGATCGGGTTCGCGTTCGCGGCGGTGGGCATGTTCGCCACCACGTTCATGCGCTCGTGGGTCGACTTCGACTACGTCACGCTGGCGATCCAGCCGATGTTCCTGTTCTCCGCGACGTTCTTCCCGCTGGCGACCTACCCGGGGGCGGTGCAGTGGGTGGTCCAGCTGACCCCGCTGTACCACGGGGTCGCGCTCGAGCGGGCGCTCATGCTCGGCGAGGTCGGGCCGGGGCTGGTCGTCCACGTCGGCTACCTCGTGGTCATGGGCCTGCTCGGCCTGGTCGGCACCGCGCGGCGGATCGAGAAGCTGCTGCTGTCCTGAGCCCCGGCGTGTCGCGTCGCCCGATGCTGTCGGTCGAACACCTGTACGGGTAGAGTTGTCCACATGGGGTGGCCCGCTGGTCCCACGATCCACAGGCTCGCGCCGGGTCGTCGAGGCCTGTCGGTGCCCACACCTAACGTCTGACCCGACAACCGATGACACACGGTGCGGGTCGAAGGTAGACGACCGACCCACGAGTAGAGACCCACAGGTGAGACATGGCAGCAGCTGGAGCCGACCGCAGCAAGTCCCTTGACGCGGTGATGGCGCAGATCGAGAAGCAGCACGGCAAGGGTGCGGTCATGCGCCTGGGTGACGACGTCCGCCCGCCCATCGAGGTCATCCCGACGGGGTCGATCGCCCTCGACGTCGCCCTCGGCATCGGCGGCCTGCCGCGCGGCCGGGTCGTCGAGATCTACGGCCCGGAGTCCTCGGGCAAGACGACGGTCGCCCTGCACGCGGTGGCCAACGCGCAGAAGAACGGCGGCATCGCGGCGTTCATTGACGCCGAGCACGCGCTCGACCCGGAGTACGCCAAGAAGCTCGGCGTCGACACCGACGCCCTGCTGGTGAGCCAGCCCGACACCGGTGAGCAGGCCCTGGAGATCGCCGACATGCTGATCCGCTCGGGCGCGCTCGACATCATCGTGATCGACTCCGTGGCGGCGCTCGTGCCCCGCGCCGAGATCGAGGGCGAGATGGGTGACAGCCACGTCGGCCTGCAGGCCCGCCTGATGTCCCAGGCGCTGCGCAAGATCACCGGTGCGCTCAACAGCACCGGCACCACGGCGATCTTCATCAACCAGCTCCGCGAGAAGATCGGCGTGATGTTCGGCTCGCCGGAGACCACCACCGGTGGCAAGGCGCTGAAGTTCTACGCCTCGGTCCGCCTCGACGTGCGCCGCATCGAGACGCTCAAGGACGGCTCCGACGCGGTCGGCAACCGCACCCGCGTCAAGGTCGTCAAGAACAAGGTCTCCCCGCCGTTCAAGCAGGCCGAGTTCGACATCATCTACGGCGCGGGCATCTCCCGTGAGGGTGGCCTGATCGACATGGGTGTCGAGCACGGCTTCGTGCGCAAGGCCGGCGCCTGGTACACCTACGACGGCGACCAGCTCGGGCAGGGCAAGGAGAACGCCCGCAACTTCCTCAAGGACAACCCCGACCTCGCCGACGAGCTCGAGAAGAAGATCAAGGAGAAGCTCGGCGTCGGCCCGCAGGTCGACAAGCCCGCCGAGAAGGACGTCCCGGTCGACTTCTGAGGCACTGCGTGACCACGGACAAGCACGACGCCGCCAGGGCAGCCCTCGAGGCTGCCCTGGCGGCCACGTCCGGTGACCCGAGCGGCCCGGCACCCGCCTGGTCCGATCCCCGCCTCGGGACCTCCGGTCCGGACTGGGCCCGTGGCCCGGCAGGGACCGACGGTGCTGCGCCGGAGGAGGCCCCCGGCCGCCGGCCCACTGGGCGAGCCTCGGGCCGGACCACCGGGCAGTCGCGCCGGACCGCCGGGCCAGCCTCGGGTGAGTCGACCGATGGCCGGCGTCGCTCGCGAGGGTCCCGGCGAGCCTCGGCCACCCCCGGTGACCCCGAGCAGGACCTGCGGGCCCGCGACACCGAGGCCGACCCCTATGACGTGGCCCGACAGATCGTCCTGCGCCAGCTGGCCATGGCTCCGCGCAGCCGCCAGCAGCTCGCGGACAAGCTGCGTCAGCGCAACTGCCCCGACGACGTCGCGACGGCCGTGCTCGACCGGATGACCGAGGTGGGGCTGGTCGACGACGCGGCCTACGCCCAGATGCTGGTGCGCTCGAAGCAGGCCGAGCGGGGACTCGCCCGGCGGGCCCTCGCCCAGGAGCTGCGGACCAAGGGCATCGACCCCGAGCTGGCCGCCGAGACCCTCGACGACATCGACGAGGGCACCGAGCGGGCCCGGGCCCGCCAGCTCGTCGACAAGAAGCTGCGCACCATGCACGGCCTCGGCGTCGAGGTGCAGACCCGGCGCCTGGCCGGGATGCTCGCGCGCAAGGGCTACTCCTCAGGCATGTCCTACGCGGTGATCCGTGACGCGATCGCCGACTCCGAGGAGTACCTCACCGACTGACCGGGCCGCGCGATCTCGACAAGGTCGGGCTCGGCGCCGCGTACAGGATGTGCGCGGCGCGGTCGGGGCGGTACCGCTCGAAGAAGTCGGCGTCATTGGGCCTCCAGACGCCGGTCCACAGGTCGGCCTGCGCATTGCCGTACTCGTGCTCGTCGCGCCACATGCCCCGGGCCGTCGCGGTGTCCAGGTCGACGTCGACCCACACGCGCAGGTCGAACAGTCCCGCCAACGCGGGCACGTAGAGCCCGAGCCCCTCGACGATGACGGCCGTGGCCCCGGCCAGGGACACCCACGGCCCCGGGGCGCCGGTGTCGTGGTCCCACACCTGGTAGGCCTGCGCCGCGCCCCGCCGGGCCGGCTCGAGGACCTGGTCGGCGAGCCGGTCGCGGTCCACCGAGCCCCAGTCCTGCGATCGCGCGGTGGGTGGGCGGCTGCGCAGAAACTCGTCGCCGGGCACGACCGTGGACCCGGGGAGGTGCTGGTGCAGCGCCGCCGCCAGGGTCGACTTGCCCGACCCGCCGAACCCCGAGACACCGACCACGGGCGCCCGCCCCTCGGGCAGGTCCAGCGCGAGGACGGTGCGGGCGAGGGCCCCGGCCGAGTCGAGCTCCTGCGGCATGCCCGGCAGCCTCGCACACGCGCCGTCCTGCCGCGCGGCCTTTCCCGGGCGTGGAGGGTGGCGGACGCCCGGGCACGCCGGGGCGCACCGGTGTCGCGGGTGGGCCGGGCGGGGGCCGCGACCACGTACCCTTGTCGGTGCCATGACGACGCAGAAGACCTACGACGTGCGCACCCACGGGTGCCAGATGAATGTCCACGACTCCGAGCGCCTGGCGGGCCTGCTCGAGACCGCCGGCTATGTCGACGTCCACAGCCTGGCCGCCGACGAGCGCCCCGAGGCCGCCGACGTCGTCGTGTTCAACACGTGCGCGGTCCGCGAGAACGCCGACAACAAGCTCTACGGCAACCTCGGCCAGCTGCGTCCGGTCAAGGCCAGCAACCCCGGCATGCAGATCGCCGTCGGCGGCTGCCTGGCCCAGAAGGACCGCTCCACCATCGTCGACAAGGCCCCGTGGGTCGACGTCGTCTTCGGCACCCACAACATCGGCTCGCTGCCGGCCCTGCTGGACCGGGCCCGCCACAACAAGGCCGCCGAGGTCGAGATCCTCGAGAGCCTGGACGTCTTCCCCTCCACGCTGCCCACCCGGCGCGACTCCGCCTACAGCGCCTGGGTCTCGATCTCGGTCGGCTGCAACAACACGTGCACGTTCTGCATCGTGCCGAGCCTGCGCGGCAAGGAGATGGACCGCCGCCCCGGCGAGATCCTCGCCGAGATCGAGGCGCTCGTCGCCCAGGGCGTCGTCGAGGTCACGCTGCTCGGGCAGAACGTCAACACCTACGGCGTGGAGTTCGGCGACCGCCTGGCCTTCGGCAAGCTGCTGCGCGCCTGCGGCCAGGTCGAGGGCCTGGAGCGGGTCCGCTTCACCAGCCCGCACCCCGCCGCGTTCACCGACGACGTCATCGCCGCCATGGCCGAGACCCCCAACGTCATGCCGAGCCTGCACATGCCGCTGCAGTCCGGCTCCGACCGGGTGCTCAAGGCCATGCGCCGGTCCTACCGCAGCGAGAAGTACCTCGGCATCCTGGACAAGGTCCGTGCCCAGATCCCCGACGCGGCGATCACCACCGACCTGATCGTCGGCTTCCCGGGTGAGACCGAGGAGGACTTCGCCGACACCCTTGAGGTCGTGCGGAAGTCGCGGTTCTCCAGTGCGTTCACCTTCCAGTACTCCATCCGCCCCGGCACCCCCGCCGCCACGATGGAGGACCAGATCCCGAAGGCCGTGGTGCAGGAGCGCTACGACCGGCTGCTCGCCGTGCAGGAGGAGGTCTCCTGGGCGGAGAACCGCGCGCTCGAGGGCCGCACGGTCGAGGTGCTCGTCGCCACCGGCGAGGGGCGCAAGGACGCCGCCACCGCCCGGATGTCCGGCCGGGCCCGCGACAACCGACTCGTGCACTTCTCCGTCCCCGAGGGTGCCGAGCGTCCCCGACCCGGTGACATGGTCACCGTCGACGTCACCTACGGCGCCCCGCACCACCTCGTCGCCGACTCCGGCGTGCAGGGCGGCACGTACGCCGTGCGCCGCACCGCCGGGGGTAATGCGTGGGAAGCGTTGCAGGACAAGGGTCCTGCGCCCAAGCCCGCCGTCTCTCTCGGTATGCCGTCCCTGGGCAAGCCTGCGACGCCGCCTGCCGCGGCGCGGACCTGCGGCTGACGGGGGCAGGGCATGGTCGTCACCGTCGCGGTCCTCCCGTGGCCGCCCGCGTTCGTCCCGGAGCTGATGGGCCGGGCAGCCTCCGAGCTCGAGCCGCTCCGGCACGCCGCCGACAGCGCCCTGCGCGGCCTCGTCGCCGAGCTGCGCCAGCACCCGGACGGCCAGGTTGTCGTGGTTGCCCCGGGTGAGCCGGGTGAGCACGAGGCCGCCGGCGAGGTCAGCTTCAGCGGCTTCGGCCGTGACGCGCGGGTGCCCGCGCTGCCCGGCGCCGCGGGGGCGGTCGACCCCGAGCTGCCGACCTCGATGATGGTCGCCCGCTACCTCACCCACCGGGTGTCCGCGGACGAGCCCGACATCGCCAAGCTCTGGGCCGGAGCCCGCTGGCTGACTGTCGACGCCGCCGGAGCCGCGAGGCTCGCCACCGAGCTGGCCGGGACCGACCAACCGACCGCCGTCGTGCTGCTCGTCGACGGCGCAGCAAGCCACGGGCCGAAGGCCCCCCGCGCCGAGGACTCCCGCGCCGGGGCGTTCGACGATGCCATCGCCGAGGCACTGGAGCGCGGCGACCGCGACGCACTGTCCGCGGTTGACCTCGACCTGGCGGGTCAGGTGGGGGCGGACGGCGCCTACCTGTGGCCGGTGATGGCCGGGGCCACCGCCGGGGGCGTGTGGCTGGGGGATGTCCTGTTCCGGGGCGAGCCCTACGGCGTCGGCTGGACCGTCGCCCTCTGGCGTCGTGGCTGACCGCGCCCGCCCCGACCTCGACAGCGCAGCCGCCGGCGACCTGCCGGTCCTCGCGGTCGTCGGCCCCACCGCCAGCGGCAAGTCCGACCTCGCGCTGGCCCTGGCCGAGCGGCTCGCCGGCGAGGTGGTCAACGCCGACGCCATGCAGCTCTACTGCGGCATGGACATCGGGACCGCCAAGCTCGAGCCCGCCGAGCGCCGGGGGGTGCCGCACCACCAGCTCGACGTGCTCGACGTGCGCGAGGAGGCGAGCGTCGCGGCATATCAGCGGGAGGCCCGCGCGGACGCGGCGGCGATCCGCCAGCGCGGCCACGTCCCGGTCTACGCCGGCGGGTCCGGCCTCTACCTGCGCGCCGCGCTGGACCGGCTGGAGATCCCGCCCACCGACCCGGCGGTTCGGGCCCGGCTCGAGGCGGAGCTGGACGCGATGGGCGTCGCCGTGATGTACAAGCGGCTCAAGGGCTCCGATCCCGTTGCGGCGCGGTCGATCCAGCCCAACAACGGTCGTCGGGTGGTGCGCGCGCTGGAGGTCATCGAGCTCACCCGCAGGCCCTTCTCGGCCACGATGCCGACCCGCGAGCACCTCGCGCCCACGGTGATGATCGGGCTGCACGGCCCGCGCCCCGAGCTCGACGCACGGATCGCCGCCCGGGTGCACCGGATGTGGGAGCGCGGGCTGCTGGAGGAGGTGCGCGCGCTCGACGCCGCGGGGCTGCGCGAGGGCCGTACCGCGAGCAAGGCCCTGGGCTACAGCCAGGCGCTGGCCCACCTCGACGGCCGGCTGAGCGCGGCCGAGGCGATCGAGGACACCGTGACCGCCACCCGCAAGTTCGCCCGCCGGCAGGAGTCGTGGTTCCGCCCCGACGAGCGCGTCGTCTGGCTGCCGTGGGACGCCCCGGACCTGCTCGAGCGTGCCCTCGACGTGGTGTCCGCGGCGCTGGTGGACAATGGCCGTCGATGACTGACAACGGCTTGCGGTTCACCAAGGGGCACGGCACCGAGAACGACTTCGTGCTGGTGCCCGACCTCGACGGCGCCCTCGACCTGAGCGCCGAGCAGGTGCGCCTGCTGGCCGACCGCAGGGCCGGGGTGGGGGGTGACGGCGTCATCCGCGTCGTGCCCACCGACCTCGCCGACGAGGCGTTCGTGCGCAGCCAGGGCGGTCGCGCCCGCTGGTTCATGGACTACCGCAACGCCGACGGCAGCGCCGCCGAGATGTGCGGCAACGGCACCCGGGTGTTCGCCGCCTACCTGCGCCGCGAGGGCCTCGAGAGCGCCGACGAGTTCGAGATCACCACCCGCGCGGGGGTCAAGACGATCCGCTTCGAGGGCCACCTCATCGCGGTCAACCTGGGCGACTGGAAGGTTGCCGACCCCGACGCCGCGCTGGCGGGCGGCTACGACGCCCTCGTCAAGGTCGCCCACCACGACCCGATGCCGGGGCTGAGCCTGGACCTGGGCAACCCGCACACCGTGGTCGCGCTGCCCGACACCGCGGACCTGGCCGGGCTCGACCTCACCCGCGCCCCGGAGGTCAACCCTCTGCCGCCGCAGGGCACCAACGTGGAGTTCGTGCGGCCCCTCGGCCCCGGGCACATCGCGATGCGGGTGCACGAGCGCGGGGTGGGCGAGACCCGTTCCTGCGGCACCGGCGCCGCGGCCGCCGCGCTCGCCACCCGCTGGTGGGCGGGGGAGAGCGAGGACAACACCGTATGGCGCGTGGACGTCCCCGGCGGGTCGCTGCGGGTGCGGGCGCTGCCCGGCCAGCAGGTCGAGCTCGCCGGTCCCGCCGTCCTGGTCGCGGACGGGGTTGCCCACCTCGGCTGAGCCGGTGCGGATCCGGCGATGAGCGGGGTACAGCGTGATGGCGCGGGAGGGCCCGCCGACGCGTCCGCTGTCGACCGGGCGTTCGAGGCCACGCCGCGCCTGGGCTTCCTGCCCCCGGGCGAGCGGCAGTTCGCCGCCGTCGAGCGGGCGCTGCCGATCGGCCACGGCCAGACCTGCTCCCAGCCGGCCGCCGTGCGGACCATGCTCGAGCTGCTCGACGTGGCCCCCGGCCAGCGGGTCCTTGACGTCGGCGCCGGCTCCGGGTGGACCACCGCCCTGCTGGCCGCGCTCGTCGGCCCCTCCGGCGGCGTGGTCGGGGTCGAGCTCGAGCCGGAGCTCACCCGGCAGGCGGCAGCGCGGGTCGCGGCGACCGGACGCACGTGGGCCCGGGTGGAGCAGGCCGTCCCCGGCCGGCTCGGGTGGCCTGCCGAGGCGCCGTACGACCGGGTGCTCGTCTCCGCGGAGGCGCCGGAGGTGCCCGCGGACCTCCTGGCCCAGCTCGCCCCTGGTGGGCTCCTGGTGCTGCCGGTGGCCGGGCGGATGCTGCGGGTCACCACCACCGTCGGCGGGGAGCCCGTGGTCAGTGAGCACGGCCAGTACCTGTTCGTCCCGCTGCGCTGAGCGGCCAGCCTCGCGGCGGCCGCCCCGAAGCTGCTCCGGTCGCGGGGTGGCCGTGCTGGGGCTAGCGTCCCGATATGACCAGGTCGTCCCACATGCCCCGATCCGTCCTGTTCGCCGGGCTGGCCGCGGGGAGCCTGTGCGTGGGGCTCCTGGCCCCCACCACGGCCCTCGCCCAGCCGGCAGCCCAGTCGGCCCCCCGTCTGGGAGCCCGCGCCGGCAGTACCCCATCGCAGCCTTCTGCCCAGCAGCCCAAGGTTCCCGTCATGACCGGGTCCGGCGGCGCCGTGGCCTCGGTCGACCGTGATGCCAGCCAGGTGGGGCTCGACGTGCTCGCCCGCGGTGGCAACGCTGCCGACGCCGCGGTCGCCACTGCCGCGGCCCTGGGGGTCACCGAGCCCTACAGCGCCGGCATCGGCGGTGGCGGGTTCCTCGTCTACTACGACGCCAGGCGCCACACGGTCCGGACGATCGACGGCCGCGAGACCGCGCCGAAGTCGTTCACCGACAAGACCTTCACCAACCCCGACGGCTCCGCGATGGACTTCAACACCGTGGTCAACTCGGGCCTGTCCATCGGCATCCCGGGCACCCCGGCGCTGTGGGCCAAGGCCGCCCACGACTTCGGCACGCGCCGCTTCGCCGACCTCATGGCACCGGCAGAGGCGTTGGCGCGCAAGGGCTTCGTGGTCGACCAGACGTTCCACGACCAGACCGCGGCCAACGCAACCCGTTTCAGCAGGTTCCCCGAGACCGCGCGCGTGTTCTTGCGGGGCGGCCAGGCCCCGGCGGTCGGGTCCACGTTCACCAACCCCGACATGGCCAAGGCCTACGCCGAGCTGCGCCGGCACGGCGTCCAGTCGGTCTACGACGGCGCCCTCGGCGCCGCGATCGCCGCCGAGGCCCAGCACCCGCACACCGACGGCAGCGCCGTCATGGGTGGGCAGATGACGCGAGGTGACCTCGCGGCATACCGGGCGCTCGGCAAGGCTCCGGTCCACTCGACCTACCGCGGCCTCGACGTCTACGGCATGCCGGTGCCCAGCTCCGGCGGCATCGCCGTGGCCGAGATCCTCAACCTGCTGCAGGCCTACGACCGGCAGACCGGCGTGCCGCTCAAGGACGTCAGCAACGTCGACTACCTGCACCGCTTCAGCGAGGCCTCGGCGACCGCGTTCGCCGATCGCAACCGCTACGTCGGCGACGTCCCGGGGGTGCCGGTCACGGAGCTGACCAGCCCCGGCTTCGCCGCCGAGCGGGCCTGCGGGTTCGACCCGAAGAGGGCCCAGCCGCGGCCGATCGCCTTCGGCAGCCCGGACGGCAGCTACACCAGCTGCGCGCCCGGCGCCACGACCCAGGCCGAGCCCTACGAGGGGCAGTCGACCACCCACCTGGTCACTGCCGACCGGTGGGGCAACGTCGCGTCCTACACGCTGACCATCGAGCAGACCGGTGGCTCGGGCATCACGGTGCCCGGCTGGGGCTTCCTGCTCAACAACGAGCTCACCGACTTCGACTTCACCCCGCTGACGGCTGGCGTGCCCGACCCGAACCTGCCCGGCCCGGGCAAGCGGCCGCGGTCGTCGATGAGCCCGACGATCGTGCTGCACAACGGCAAGCCGTTCCTCACCGTCGGCTCGCCCGGCGGCGCCACGATCATCACCTCTGTCGCGCAGACGTTGACCGAGTACCTCGACCGCGGCCTGCCGCTGGTCGACGCCATCGCCGCGCCGCGCCTGTCCTCGCGCAACGGCAAGGAGCAGGCCGAGCCGGCCATCCTGGACGGCCCCGACGGCACCGCCCTGACCGCGCTCGGGCACCAGCTGGTCTCGGCCGGCAACCCGCCCGAGATCGGCGCGGTCACCGCGATCCGCACCTACGGCCGCGACTGGTTCCAGGCCGCCGCCGAGACGACCCGCCGGGGCGGCGGCTCAGCGATGGTGCTCCGCCCGACGCACCGCTAGCACCCGGAACCCCTTCGAGGTCGCGTAGCGCTCGACGGTGAACTCGCCCGGCCACCGGTCGGCGAGCTCACCGTCGAGCCACTTCTGCAGCGAGTCCGAGCCCAGGTTCTTCTGCACCACGAGGTATGCCGCGCCCCCGGCTTCCAGCCGCGGCAGCCAGGTCAGCAGCATCTCGTGCAGCACCGCCTTGCCCACGCGGATCGGCGGGTTGGACCAGATCGCGGCGAAGCGCAGGTCGGCCGGCACCTCCTCGGGCGTGCAGGCGTGGAAGTCCCCGACCCCGACCGAGCGGGCGTTGTCGGCCGCGAGGTCGAGGGCACGGCGGTTGACGTCGACTGCCCACACCGCGGCGTCGGGGGAGCGCAGGCCGAGCGTCAGGGCGACCGGCCCCCAGCCGCAGCCGAGGTCGAGCAGGTTCCCGGCGGCCGGCGGCGCGGGGACCTCCCGCAGCAGCACCGCGGTGCCGATGTCGAGGCGGTCCGGGCAGAACACCCCCGGTGCGGTGTGCACGGTGACGGTGCGCCCGGCGAGCTCGACGTCGAGGCGGCGGCGCTCGGCCGCGCTGGCCGGCTCGGCGGTGAAGTAGTGGTCCTGGGCGTCGCTGGTGCTCATCACGGCACACGCTAGCGGCCGGCGCCGAGGCGACTGTGCTCAGCCCGGGCCGGTTTCCGGGCTCAGGAAGCGCCCCGCGAGCGGCCCGGGGTGAGCACAGCCGACCCGCGCTGAGCAACGTCGGGGAGGTGAGCACACGGCATACCGGCATAAAGGTGGCCCGGGCGTGGTTTGAAAAGGTGTCGCCCGCCTCGGACAAAGGGTGGGACGCTTGAGGAGATATGACAGAACGCACTGACCTTTTCGAGTTCCGCGCCTCTGCGCTCGCCGACGACGACTCGTGGCACGAGCAGGACGCGGACTTCCGTTATGACGGCGACCAGCTCGACCGCGAGGAGCGCGCAGCGATGCGCCGTGTCGCCGGGCTCTCCACCGAGCTCGAGGACGTCACCGAGGTCGAGTACCGCCAGCTGCGCCTCGAGCGCGTCGTGCTGGCCGGCGTCTGGACCGAGGGCACCGTCGAGGACGCCGAGAACTCCATCCGCGAGCTCGCCGCCCTGGCCGAGACCGCCGGCTCCACCGTGCTCGCCGGCGTGATCCAGCGTCGCCAGCGCCCCGACGCCGCGACCTTCCTGGGCTCGGGCAAGGCCGAGGAGCTGCGCGACATCGTCATCGCCGAGGGAGCCGACACCGTCGTCTGCGACGGCGAGCTCACCCCGGGCCAGCGCCGCGCGCTGGAGGACGTCGTCAAGGTCAAGGTCATCGACCGGACCGCGCTGATCCTTGACATCTTCGCCCAGCACGCCAAGAGCCGTGAGGGCAAGGCCCAGGTCGAGCTGGCCCAGCTCCAGTACCTCCTGCCGCGCCTGCGTGGCTGGGGTGAGTCCATGTCCCGCCAGGCCGGTGGCCAGGCCGCCGGCGGCCAGGGCATGGGCTCGCGTGGTCCCGGTGAGACCAAGATCGAGCTGGACCGGCGTCGCATCAACACGCGCGTGGCCAAGCTCAAGCGCGAGATCAAGGACATGAAGACCAACCGCGACACCAAGCGGTCGAGCCGTCGTGACCACGGGGTGCCGAGCGTGGCCATCGCCGGCTACACCAACGCCGGCAAGTCCTCCCTGCTCAACCGCCTCACCGGCGCCGGGGTCCTCGTCGAGAACCAGCTGTTCGCCACGCTCGACCCGACGGTGCGTCGTGCGGAGACCGAGGACGGGCGGGTCTACACGCTCGCCGACACGGTCGGCTTCGTCCGGGCGCTGCCGACCCAGCTCGTCGAGGCGTTCCGCTCCACGCTGGAGGAGGTCGGTGACGCCGACCTGCTGCTGCACGTGGTCGACGGCTCGCACCCCGACCCCGAGGGCCAGATCACGGCCGTCCGCGGCGTCCTGTCCGAGGTCGGCGGTGACCAGATCAAGGAGGTCATCGTCGTCAACAAGGCCGACGCCGCCGACCCCGAGGTGCTCGACCGCCTGCGCCGCCACGAGAAGCACTGCGTCGTGGTCTCCGCGCGCACCGGTGAGGGCCTGGAGGAGCTGCGCGACCTCATCGCCGAGGAGCTGCCGCGGCCGGAGATCCCCGTCACGGTGCTGCTGCCCTACGACCGGGGCGACCTGGTCAACCGGCTGCACCGCGAGGCCGACGTCATCGAGAGCGAGCACACCGAGCACGGCACCCGGGTGCACGCCAAGGTGGGCCCGACGCTGGTCGGTGAGCTCACGGCATACGCCGTCTGAGCCACCGGTATGCCGGGTGGGGACGGGCCATCGGCCCGTCCCCTTGCCGTGTCCAGGCCGTCGGGGCGGGGCACTAGTCTCGGGGCCATGGCCCGCCCCGACCTCGACGCCCTCCTGCACGCCGCCGTCCAGGGCGTCGGTGGCACCGAGCGGCCCGGGCAGGTGCAGATGGCCCACGCCGTCGAGCACGCCATCGAGGCCGACGAGCACCTGTTGGTGCAGGCCGGCACCGGCACCGGCAAGTCGCTGGCCTACCTCATCCCCGCGGTCGCGCACGCCTACGAGGCGGGCAAGCCGGCCGTGGTCGCCACCGCGACGCTGACCCTGCAGGCGCAGATCGTCGACCGCGACATGCCGCGCCTGGCCGACGCGATCGCGCCGATCCTGGGCCGCAAGCCGACCTACGCCCTCGTCAAGGGCCGGCGCAACTACCTGTGCCAGCACAAGCTCGTCGGCGGCTTCCCCGAGGACGAGGACGACGGCCTGCTCTCGGTCGGTCAGGTCGACGCCAACCTCTCCCGGCTCGGGGCCGAGGTCGTGCGGCTGCGCGAGTGGGCCGAGGTGACCCGCTCCGGCGACCGCGACGAGCTGGTGCCCGGCGTCTCCGAGCGGGCCTGGCGGCAGGTGTCGGTCTCGGCGCACGAGTGCCTGGGCAGCAAGTGCCCCGTAGTCACCGAGTGCTTCGTGGAGCAGGCCCGCGAGGCCGCCCGCGAGGTCGACGTCGTGGTGACCAACCACAGCTTCATGGCGATCGACTCCTTCGAGGGCCGGCAGATGCTGCCCGAGCACAAGCTCCTCGTCGTCGACGAGGCGCACGAGCTGGTCGACCGGGTGACTTCAACGGTCACCGACGAGCTCACCGCCTCGATGATCGCCGCGGCCGCCAAGCGCGCCGGCCGGCTGGCCCAGACCGAGCCGGTCAACGAGGCGTCGGTGCTCTTCCAGGGCATCCTCGACGACCTGCCCGAGGGCCGCCTGATGGGCCTGCCCGACACCCTGTCGCTGGCGCTGACCCGGGTGCGGGACACCGCGCGGGCGGTGCAGACCGAGCTCAAGCCCGCTTCTCCTGAGGACAACGACGGGGCCCGGCAGGTGGCCAGGGCGGCCATCGACGAGATCCACGAGAACGCCGAGCGCATCCTCGAGCAGCGCGAGCTCGACGTCGTGTGGGTCAGCCGTGACCCGCGCCGCGGCTCGGTGCTGCGAGTGGCGCCGATGAGCGTGGCGATGCTGTTGCGCGACAAGGTCTTCGGCGACCGCACCGTGGTCATGACCTCGGCCACGCTCGAGCTCGGCGGCACCTTCGACGCGGTCGCCGGCACGCTCGGCCTGCGCGGCGAGGGGTCCCCCGACTGGCAGGGCCTGGACGTGGGCAGCCCCTTCGACTACCCCAGGCAGGCGATCGCCTACGTCGCCAAGCACCTGCCGGCGCCGGGGCGCGACGGCATCAGCGAGGCCACGCTCGACGAGATCGAGGCGCTCATCCGGGCCTCGGGCGGCCGGGCGCTGGGCCTGTTCTCCTCGATGCGCGCCGCCGTCGCGGCGACCGAGGCGATGCGCGAGCGGTTCGGGGACGACATCGCGTTCCTGTGCCAGGGCGAGGACCAGACCGCCACGCTGGTGCGCCAGTTCGCCCGGGAACCCGCCACCTGCCTGTTCGGCACCCTGTCGCTGTGGCAGGGCGTCGACGTGCCCGGCTCCTCCTGCCAGCTGGTCATCATCGACCGCATCCCGTTCCCGCGCCCCGACGACCCGCTGGCCTCGGCGCGTTCGCAGGCCATCGCGCGCATGGGCGGCAACGGCTTCATGGCCGTGTCCGCCACCCACGCTGCGCTGCGCCTGGCCCAGGGCGCAGGGCGGCTGGTCCGTCGCGGCGACGACCGCGGGGTGGTCGCCTTCCTCGACTCCCGCATGATGACCGCGCGCTACGCCGGGTTCCTCCAGCGCTCGCTCCCGCCGTTCTGGCCCACGACCGACCGGGCCATGGTGCTCGCCGCGCTGAAGCGCCTCGACGAGACCGCACCCGAGCCGCTGCCGGTGCACGAGCCCGCGCTGCGCGGCATGTCCGGCGCGGTCGAGGGCACCTCGATGGGCGAGGCAGCGCGGCCGGTGGCGTCGGCCCCGCCGCAGGCCCGCTCGCCGCGCACCGCGGTCACCCAGGGCCGGGCGTGGTCGGCGGAGGAGGACGAGGAGCTGCGCGACGGCGTCGACGCCGGGCTGAGCGTCGAGGAGCTGGCCGACCACTTCGAGGTCGAGCCCGCCGTGGTGGCGGCCAGGTTGTCCCTGCTCGGCCTCGAGGCCTCCGGCGCCGCGACCCTGTCCTTCGACTGACCTGTCGCCCCGGCGTGAAAGGCTTGGCTCCGTGACGATCGCTGCCACCGCACCCGGCGTGCCGGCATACGTGCTCATCTCCGGGCCCGAGGGGGTGTTGGCCGAGCGCGCGCTGGCCTCCACCCTGGAGCAGCTGCGCGCCGCCCAGCCCGACATCGAGGTGATCCGGCTGGCGGCGCAGACCTACTCCGCCGGCGAGGTCGCGATCCACGCCAGCCCGAGCCTGTTCGGCGGGGCCAAGGTGATCGTCGTGCAGGACCTTGACGAGGCCGCCGACGAGCTGCAGACCGACCTGCTCGACCTGCTGGCCGCCCCCGCCGAGGACGTCTGGCTCGTGGTGACCCACAAGAGCGGTGCCCGCGGCAAGAAGGTCCTCGACACGCTCAAGAAGTCCGGCGCGCGGGTCCTGGAGTGCCCGGCGATCAAGACCGACCGCGACAAGTCCGACTTCATCACCCACGAGTTCCGGGCCGCCCGGCGCAAGGCCACACCCGACGCGGTGCGCGCGCTGATCGAGGCGGTCGGCAAGGACGTGCGCGAGCTGGCGGCGGCCGCCGCCCAGCTGGTCGCCGACACCGAGGGCGTCATCGACGAGGGCGTGGTCCAGCGCTACCACGGCGGCAAGGTCGAGGCGACCGGCTTCCGGGTGGCCGACGCGGCCGTCGCCGGGCAGGCGGGGGAGGCGCTGCGCCTGCTGCGCCACGCCATCGCCACCGGCGTCGACCCGGTGCCGATCGTCGCCGTGCTGGCCAGCCAGCTGCGCATGCTGGTCAAGGTGGGCTCGGCGGGCCGGGGCTCCAGCGCCCAGCTGGCCAAGAGCCTGGGCATGGCGCCGTGGCAGGTCGACAAGGCCCGCCGCTCGATCAACGGCTGGGACGCCGAGGGCCTGGGCGTTGCCATCCAGGCGGTGGCCGCGGCCGACTTCGAGGTCAAGGGCGGCGGGCGCGACCCGGTCTACGCCGTCGAGCGGGCGATCCTGTCCATCACCGCGGCCCGGCACGGCCGCTGAGCGTTTTGGCCGCGCCCCGTCCTCGCTGCTAGATTTGGTGGTCGCGTGCGCGCCTAGGTCGTGTGCGCATGCAGCACCACCCAGCGCGGCTCAACCACGGGTGCCCCACGCCCAGTCCCGAGACGCGCTGCCGCCCTCAACGGCAACACCGACCTGTCAGAACTTCGAGAAAGAGTCCTCGTGGCAAACATCAAGTCCCAGATCAAGCGGATCAAGACCAACGCCAAGCGCACCGAGCGCAACCGCGCGGTCAAGAGCGAGCTCCGTACCTGGATCCGCAAGTTCCGTGAGGCTGCGGCCACCGGCGACGCCGCTGCGGCGAACGAGGCCCTCAAGGTGGCCTCGGTCAAGCTGGACAAGGCTGTGACCAAGGGCGTCATCCACAAGAACCAGGCCGCCAACAAGAAGTCGGCGATGGCCAAGAAGGCTGCCTCGCTCTGAGCCAGCCGGTCTGAAGTCTGAGCGCAAGGGCCGCCACCTCCCGCAGGTGGCGGCCCTTCGTGCTGCTCAGGCGCGGCCGGCGGCGCGCATCGCCGAGGCCACCTCGCGGAACCGGCGCTCGTCCAGCGTCGCCCCCTGCCGGCGCACCGAGCCCGGGTCCAGGCGCAGCACCCGGTCGACGCGCACCTCGCTCGCGCGCCGCTGGCCGTCCCAGGCGCCGGTGCCGATGTCGACCCACGTGCGGCCGTGCCGGTACTCGTCCTCGTAGTCCTGGTCGTGGTCCTTGCTCGTGAGCATCAACGCCAGCAGCCACCGCCCGTCCCGCCCGACGACGAGCACCGGACGGTCCTTGCCCCGGCCGTGGTCCTCCTCGAACGGCACCCACGCCCAGACGATCTCGCCCGGGTCGGCGCGGTCGTCGTGCCGCGGCGCCCAGCGCACGTCCACGCGGCCGCGGAAGTCCCCGGGGTATGCCGTGCCGGTCCGACCGGTGCCGCCTCGCGGCGCCGGGCGTCGGGCTGCGCCTCCGCCGCGCAGCAGCCGGGACAGGGCGGACAGGATCCGGGATCGGGTCATGCCGGACAACCTAGCCCGCGGTGCTCAGGCCCAGCCGCGGCGCGGTCCCAGCATGGCGAGGAACGCCCGGGCCATCAGGTGCTGGTGCTGGCGCAGCGCCGGGGTGCACCCCGGCGGCGGCGGAGCGTCCAGGCTGGAGAGCATGTAGACGGCGATGACGGCCAGGAACGCGTCGACCTCCTCCGGGTCCGCCCCGGTGAACAGTGGCGACCGCGCCATGAGCGCGTCGACGTCGACGCCCTGCCAGGCCATCAGCGGCAGCAGGCCCGTGAAGTCCAGCCACGTCGGGCCGGTCACCACCCAGTTCCAGTCCACGATCCAGGCCGAGCCGCTCCGGTCCACGAGCAGGTTGTCCGGCCGCAGGTCGCCGTGCACGAGGCTCCGGCCCGTCAGCCGGCTCGCGCCGCCGGCCACGTCGGCCAGCGCCGGGCCGCGCTCCAGGAGCCAGCCGGGCATGCCGTGGGGGAGCGCGAAGGTGCCGTCGCCCAGCGCCTGCGCGGTGGAGTGGATCCGCGGGTCGTCCAGGTCCTCGGCCATCGTGCCGACGTCCAGGGTCGCCGGCGCCGGGGTGCCCGCCTCGGCGACGCGCAGGCATGCCTCATGGGCGGCCTCGACCTCGGCCGGCGTCCAGGGGTGTCCGGGCAGGTGCCCGTCGATGACAGCGAGCAGCAGCACACGCCAGTCCTCACTGTCCCCGTGGCCGACCAGCTCGGGCGCCGGTATGCCGTGCGGCAGCGCCGCGAGCACCCGCGCCTCCTGGGCGAGGGCCCCGTGGACGTGGGGCGTCGCCAGGCCGGCGGCCTTGACGAAGACCTGGCGCCCGTCGCGCAGCCGCACCCGGCCGGCATAGGCGCCGGTGAAGCCAGTGGTGACGGCCGGGAAGGCCTCGTGCACCGGGCTGCCGGCGAGGCGGCCGACCGCCTCGTGGACGTGTGACGGCAGCGACTCCCACTGCGGGCGCGCTGAGGTCTGGCGGTAGTCGACGTCCTCTGGTACCGGTGCCTGCATGCGTCCGGAGTCTGCCCAGCCGGCGGCGGGACGGGCAACCGGTTTCGGGGCGGCGGGATGACATCGGCGCCGGCCGTTGTTCGTCCCTGCGGGCGATGCGAGCGCCCGACCCTGACCCAGCAGTGCGACGAGAAGCGAGCAGAGCGACGTGACCGAGGCCGCCACCACCCTGGAGACGACCCCGAAGGGTGGGCCCCTGGGCCGACCCCGGCACACCAACCTGGCGATCCTGGCCCTGGCCATCGGCGGGTTCGCCATCGGCACCACCGAGTTCGTCACGATGGGGCTGCTGCCGGAGATCGCCCGCGGCGTCGACATCTCGATCCCGACCGCCGGTCACGTCGTGTCCGCCTATGCCCTCGGTGTCGTCGTGGGCGCCCCGCTCATCGCGACGCTCGCCGCCCGGGTCAACCGCAAGACGGTGCTGCTGGCGCTGATGGTCGCCTTCGCCGCCGGCAACATCGGCTCGTCGATGGCCACCAGCTACCCGGTGCTGATGCTGGCCCGGTTCGTCTCCGGCCTGCCGCACGGCGCGTTCTTCGGTATCGGCGCGGTCGTCGCCGCGAGCCTGGTCCAGCCCCACCGGCGCACCTGGGCCGTCTCGATGATGCTGGCCGGCCTGACCGTGGCCAACATCGTCGGCGTCCCGCTGACCACCTGGATCGGCCAACACGTCGGCTGGCAGTGGCCCTACGCCCTCGTCGGTCTCATCGCGCTGGCGTGCGTCGCCGCCACCTGGGCCTGGATCCCGCACCAGCCGGCGGACCACGGCGCGTCGATGGCCGCCGAGCTGCGCTCACTCAAGCGTCTGCAGGTCTGGCTGGCCCTGCTCATCGGCACGGTCGGCTTCGGTGGCATGTTCGCCACCTACTCCTTCATCGCGCCGACGATGACCACGCTCGCGGGCTTCTCCGCCTCGGCCGTCCCGGTCATCCTGGCGGTCTACGGCGTCGGCATGACCACGGGCGCGTTCCTGTCCGGCCGGGTAGCACAGCGCGGCCTCCTGCGGGGGATCGTCCTGTCCCTGGCTGCGATCGCGGTGATCCTGGGGCTGTTCGGCTTCGCCGCCCACAGCCCGTGGACCGCGGTGCCGGCTGTGTTCCTGCTCGGCCTGGTGCCCACGATCCTCGTGCCCATGCTGCAGACCCGACTCATGGACGTCGCCCACGAGGGGCAGTCGCTGGCCGCCGCGCTCAACCACTCCACGCTCAACATGGCCAACGCCCTCGGGGCCTGGCTCGGCAGCCTCGTCCTGGCCGCCGGCTACGGCTACGAGTGGCCCAGTCGCGTGGGAGTGCTCCTGGCCGTCGCCGGCCTCGGTATCGCGCTCGCCTCCGGCCTGCTCGAACGTCGCCAGCGCGCCGTCCTCGCCTGAGCCGGGCCGGCGGGGGAGTCCGCCGGCTCGCGATGCCGCGCACTCGCGCCCGCCTGGTCCTTTGTCACCATCGCGAATCTGTCAACCAGCGTTGACACGGAAGTTGTGTCAACGTATGTTGACAACATGTCCGAAGCAACGAAGCTGGCCACCGCCGCAGCCGCCGGGGACCCCCGGACCGGCCTGCGGGCCGTGGCGGCGCTGCGCCGGCTGCTGGAGCAGCTCGAGGCCACCCAGGTGGCCAGTGCTCGTTCGCAGGGCTGGTCGTGGCAGGAGATCGCCGAGGTCCTGGGCGTGAGCCGCCAGGCCGTCCACAAGAAGCACTCTGGTCGCCGGGGCCTGCTCGGCGGCCGCACGGATCGGGAGGCGTGATGTTCGAGCGGTTCACCAAGCGGGCCAGGCAGGTGGTCGTGCAGTCCCTGGAGGAGGCGCGAGCCGAACGGCAGGGCGAGGTCCACCCCGAGCACCTCCTGCTGGCCCTCCTGCACGACCCCGACTGCCTCGCGGTGCGGGTCATGACCGAGCTGGGCGCCGGGCCCGAGGCGGTCCGGCTCGCGATAGAGGCGCAGCACCAGGCTCCGGCGAGCGGGCTGGGGGAGTCCGACGCCGACGCGCTGCGGGCCATCGGCATCGACCTCGACGAGGTGCTGCGCTCGGTCGAGGCGAACCTCGGCGGCGGGCTCGGTGACCCCATCGCCGAGGAGGACCTGGGCCGCCGTGGCCGGCGGGGGCGCAAGCCCTTCGCGCCCGAGTCCCGCAAGGTCCTCGAGCTGGCCCTGCGCGAGGCCATCTCCCTCAAGCACGGCTGGATCGGCACCGAGCACCTGCTGCTCGGGCTGCTGCGGCTCGACCGTGGCGCAGCCCACGAGGCGCTCGCCGGGCTCGGCCTGCGCTACCGCGACGTGCGGGCCGCCGTGGTCGCGGCCCTGCGCGCCACGGGCTGACCTGCCACGGGCTGACTGCCCGACCGGTGACGCGGTCACCGGGCGGGCAGGTGGGTGGCACGGCATACCGCGGCGGTCTGGTCCGGGCAGGGGTGCGGGCATGAAACACTGTGGTGTTCGCACCCGAGACCAGATGAGGTAAGCCCGACCGTGTCACCCATGGCCCGCACCGCGCTGCAGCCCCACGCGACGCCGCCGGACCTCATCCGGAACTTCTGCATCATCGCCCACATCGACCATGGCAAGTCGACGCTGGCCGACCGGATGCTGCAGATCACCGGGGTGGTCGACGAGCGGGCGATGCGCGCGCAGTACCTCGACCGCATGGACATCGAGCGCGAGCGGGGCATCACGATCAAGTCCCAGGCCGTGCGCATGCCCTGGGAGGTCGACGGTGAGACCTACTGCCTCAACATGATCGACACGCCCGGCCACGTCGACTTCACCTACGAGGTGTCGCGCTCGCTGGCCGCGTGCGAGGGCGCCGTGCTGCTCGTCGACGCGGCGCAGGGCATCGAGGCGCAGACCCTGGCCAACCTCTACCTGGCCATGGAGAACGACCTCACGATCATCCCGGTGCTCAACAAGATCGACCTGCCGGCCGCGCAGCCGGAGAAGTACGCCGAGGAGCTCGCCGGGCTGATCGGCTGTGAGCCCGAGGACTGCCTCAAGGTCTCCGGCAAGACCGGCATGGGCGTCGAGCCGCTGCTCGACCAGATCGTCCAGCAGCTCCCGGCCCCGGTCGGTGACGCCGACGCCCCGGCCCGCGCCATGATCTTCGACTCGGTCTACGACACCTACCGCGGTGTCGTCACCTACGTGCGGGTCGTCGACGGCAACCTCAACCCCCGCGAGAAGATCTCGATGATGTCGACCCGGGCGACCCACGAGCTGCTCGAGATCGGCGTCATCTCGCCGGAGCCGATGCCGTCCAAGGGCCTTGGCGTCGGTGAGGTGGGCTACCTCATCACCGGGGTGAAGGATGTGCGCCAGAGTCGCGTCGGTGACACCGTCACCAACGCCGCGAAGCCGGCCGCGGAGTCACTTGGCGGCTACCGCGACCCCAAGCCGATGGTCTTCTCCGGGCTCTACCCGATCGACGGCTCGGACTACCCCGACCTGCGCGACGCCCTCGACAAGCTCAAGCTCAACGACGCGGCCCTGGTCTATGAGCCCGAGACGTCGGCGGCGCTGGGCTTCGGCTTCCGCGTCGGCTTCCTCGGCATGCTCCACCTGGAGATCGTGCGGGAGCGGCTCGAGCGCGAGTTCGACCTCGACCTCATCTCGACGCTGCCCAACGTGGTCTACGACGTGACGCTGGACGACCGCAAGGAGGTCGTCGTCACCAACCCCAGCGAGTTCCCCGACGGCAAGATCGCCTCGGTGCGCGAGCCGGTCGTGCGGGCCACGGTGCTGGCGCCCAGCGAGTTCATCGGCGCGATCATGGAGCTGTGCCAGCAGCGGCGCGGCACCCTGCGCGGCATGGACTACCTGTCCGAGGAGCGCGTCGAGATGCGCTACACGCTGCCGCTGGCCGAGATCGTCTTCGACTTCTTCGACCAGCTGAAGTCCAAGACCCGCGGATACGCCTCTCTCGACTACGAACCCGACGGGGACCAGGAGGCCGACCTGGTCAAGGTCGACATCCTGCTCCAGGGTGAGCAGGTCGACGCGTTCAGCGCGATCGTGCACAAGGACAAGGCCTACAGCTACGGCGTGATGATGGCCAGCAAGCTGCGCGAGCTCATCCCGCGGCAGCAGTTCGAGGTGCCGATCCAGGCCGCCATCGGTGCGCGGATCATCGCCCGCGAAACCATCCGCGCGATCCGCAAGGACGTGCTGGCCAAGTGCTACGGCGGTGACATCACCCGCAAGCGCAAGCTGCTCGAGAAGCAGAAGGAAGGCAAGAAGCGGATGAAGATGGTCGGCCGCGTGGAGGTGCCGCAGGAGGCCTTCATCGCCGCGTTGTCCAACGACGCCGGCGCGGCCGACAAGGCCAAGAAGTAGCCCGCCGCCCGTTGCCGTGACCGACGCTGCACCCGTGGCGGCGGCGGAGGGGCCCGAGCAGCCCTTCCGCCGCCGCACCGTCTCCTTCTCGCGCCTCGACGGCCGGCTCAACGCCCGGCACCAGGGGGCGTGGGATCGCTACGCCGACGAGCTCCTGCTCGACGTCCCCCGGGCCGAGGCACGCACGTCCGTGGACCCGGCATACCGCCTGGACGCCCCCGCGGTCTTCGGGCGCACCGCACCCCTCGTCGTCGAGGTCGGCTCGGGTGCCGGTGACGCGGTCGTGCACGCCGCCGCGGCCCGGCCGGAGGCCGACTTCCTGGCCGTCGAGGTCTACCGCCCGGGCGTCGCGCAGACCCTCGCCAAGGTCGGGGCCCAGGGCCTGGCCAACGTGCGCGTGGTGCAGGCCGACGCCGTCGACGTGCTCGGCACGATGCTCCCGCGGGGGTCGGTCGAGCAGGTGTGGGTCTTCTTCCCCGACCCGTGGCACAAGAGCCGCCACGTCAAGCGTCGGCTGGTCACCCCCGCGCTCGCCGGGCTGGTCGCCGGATGCCTTGCGCCGCAAGGGCTCTGGCGCCTGGCCACGGACTGGGCGGACTACGCCGTGCAGATGCGCGACGTGGCCGAGGGCACGGGGCACTTCACCAACCGGTATGCCGGCCGGCTCGCCTCCGCGCAGGACCCGCGCGGCGGCTTCGCGCCGCGTTTCGAGGGCCGGGTGATGACCCGGTTCGAGCGCAAGGGCCTGGCGGTCGGCCGGCCGGTCTTCGACCTCTGCCTTGAGCTGGCCTGACGACGGCGGAAAGTCGGTGGTCCCTGTCGGTGGTCGGCGGGAGACTTGTTGCCATGGCCTCGCTGATCGCCGTCAACCGCGTCCACGGGCTCCTGCCCACCCCGAAGGGCGGCCAGACGGCCATCGACAAGCGACCGGTCGCGGGGCCCGTCGGTGTCGGGCCGCTCGGGCTCGAGGGTGACCGCCAGCTGGACACCGCCCACCACGGCGGCACCGAGCAGGCGCTCTACGCCTACGCGGTCGAGGACGCCGACGTCTGGGCCGCCGAGCTCGGGCGAGAGATCCCGCCCGGCCTCTTCGGGGAGAACCTCACCACCGGGGGCCTTGACGTCACCCACGCCCTCATCGGCGAGCAGTGGCGCATCGGCGAGGGGGACGGCGCCGTGCTCGTCGAGGTGACGAGCCCGCGGGTGCCGTGCGTGACCTTCCAGGACCGCATGGGCGAGCCGCACTGGATCAAGCGCTTCACCGAGCGCGGTGCGCCCGGCGCCTACCTGCGGGTGGTCCAGACGGGCTCGGTCGAGGCCGGCATGCCGGTCACGGTCGTGCGTCGACCGACCCACGGGGTGACGATCCGGCAGACCTTCCCCCGTGGGGAGCCGGCGGTGATGGCCGGCCTGCTTGCCGCCGAGCGTGACGGCGAGGTGCGGCTCGACCCGGAGATGCGCCGGCACGCCGAGCTGGCCGTCTCCCGTCCAGGATGACCGGCCCCGGGAACGCCGACTCCACGGCATGCGGGGCAGGCTGGTGCACCAAACCGGTGGCGCGAGACGTTCGATGTCAGATATCTTGATGTCGAGATAACGTGTCGATCAGGGGACGGGTGACGGTGAGCGGGGTCGGGGTGCAGGGGTCAACAGCAGTGAAACCGTTGACGCAGAACGGGATCCCCATCGATCCCAACCTGCGCATCCTCGCGGGGGCCACGCTCGTCAACACGATGGGCAACGGCGCCATCACCACCACGTTCGCTCTCTACTTCACCCGCATCGTGCACATCCCGGCGTCGCAGGTCGGCCTGGCGCTCAGCGCCGCCGCGGTGGTCGCGCTGTTCGTACAGGTGCCGATCGGACACCTCGGCGACGTCAGGGGGCCACGGGAGCTGCTGCGCTGGCTGACCCTGGCCACGGGCGTCGTCACCCTCGGCCTGCTCTTCACCCACAACATCTGGGCGCTGACCGGCGTGCTGATGCTCGAGGCATTCTTCGACCGGGGCGCCGGGGCGGTGCGCAACGGGGTCATCGCCCGCATCGCCGAGGGCGGGCAGGGCGTGCGGTTCAAGGCCTACCTGCGGGCGGTCACCAACGTCGGCATCTCCGTCGGCGGGGCGCTCGGCGGGCTCGCCCTGACCCTCGACAAGCCGTGGGCCTACCTGTCGGTCTTCGCGTTCAACAGCCTGACCTGCATCGTCAACTCCTTCGCGGTCGCCCGGCTGCCGCACCTGGAGAAGGCGCCGCTGCGGGCGGCCGGTGAGCCGCGGCTGCAGGTGCTGCGCGACATCCCGTTCGTCGTGATGACGGTGCTGACCGGCATCTTCGCGATGCACTTCGTCATCATCGAGGTCGCGATGCCGCTGTGGATCGCGCACTCCACACAGGCCCCGAAGTCGCTCGTGGCCGTGACGCTGATGATCAACACCGTGATGGTCGCGATCTTCCAGGTGCGGCTCTCGCGCGGCGCCGACACGGTCACGGCCGCCTCGAAGGCCCTGCGCACCGGCGGGCTCTGGATCGGCGCCGGCTTCGGCCTGGTCGCCCTGGCCGCTGGGCAGTCAAGGTGGGTGGCCGTGGCCCTGCTCTGCTGCGGCGCGCTGGTCCATGTCGTCGGCGAGATGGTCGGGTCCGGCGGCCAGTGGGGGGTCCAGATGGGTCTGGCGCCGCGCGAGCGGCAGGGGCAGTACCAAGGCTTCTCCGGGATGGGCTTCTCGCTGTCCAACGTCATCGCGCCCTCGCTGTCGGTGGCCCTGTGCATCAACGGCGGCGCGATCGGCTGGGCCGTCCTCGCGGCCGTGATCATGGCCGCCGGGGCGCTGAGCGTGCCCGTCTCGGCGTGGGCGCTGCGCACCCGGGAGCGCTACGGCGTGCTCAGCCACACCGGCTGACCGCAGTCCACCCAGCCCCCCGTGGCGCGGCCGGCTGCGCGCGAGATGGGAGAATCGGCCGTATGCCGAGTGCCCTGCCCCTGGGGGAGCCTGCCCCGACCACGGGCGAGCTCCCGGCCGACGCCCTGGCCCGGCTGGGCGAGCACCCGTTCGGCGTCTACGTCCACGTGCCTTTCTGCTCGGTGCGCTGCGGCTACTGCGACTTCAACACCTACACGCTCACCGAGCTCGGCGCCGACGGCGCCAGCGTCGCGACCTACGCCGACGCGGCCCTGGCCGAGCTCGACCTCGCCGCGAAGGTGCTCGGTGCCCGGGCGCCGCAGGTGCAGACCGTGTTCGTCGGCGGCGGCACCCCCACGATGCTCGCCGCGGCCGACCTCGTGCGGGTGCTGCACGGCATACGGGAGCGGTTCGGGCTGGCTGCCGGCGCGGAGGTGACCACCGAGGCCAACCCGGACTCGGTGACGCCCGAGGCGCTGGCGACCCTGGCCGAGGGCGGGTTCACCCGGGTGAGCCTGGGCATGCAGTCCGCGGTGCCGCACGTGCTGCGCACGCTCGAGCGCACCCACGACCCGGCCAACGTGGCCCGCGCGGTCGCCGCGGCGAAGGCTGCCGGGCTGCGGGTCAGCGTGGACCTGATCTACGGCACGCCGGGGGAGTCGCTGCAGGACTGGCGCACCAGCCTGGAGGCGGCCACGGCCCTCGAGCCCGACCACGTCTCGGCCTACGCGCTGGTGGTCGAGGAGGGCACCAAACTCGCCGCCCAGGTGCGCCGAGGGCAGGTGCCAGCGCCGGAGGACGACGACGAGGCGGCCAAGTACGAGCTCGCAGACGAAGTGCTGGCCGCGGCAGGCTTCGGCTGGTACGAGGTGAGCAACTGGGCGCGCACGCCGCAGGACCGGTGCCGGCACAACGAGGGCTACTGGGCCGACGGGGACTGGTGGGGCGTGGGTCCCGGCGCGCACAGCCACGTCGGCGGCGTGCGGTGGTGGAACGTCAAGCACCCCAACGCCTTTGCCGGACGGCTCTCCTTGGGCCAGTCACCGGCGGCCGGGCGTGAGCTGCTCACCGACGAGCAGCGCTACGACGAGCGGGTGCTGCTCGGCGTCCGGCTGGTCGGGGGCCTGCCGATCTCTGACCTGCGCCCCGAGGGGCGCGAGGCGGTGGCCGGGCTGATCGCCGACGGCCTCGTCGACGGCCCGAGCGCGATGCGCCCGCGCCGGGTCGTGCTCACCCGGCGCGGGCGGTTGCTCGCCGACACCGTGGTGCGGCGGCTGCTCGGCGTCTGAGGGCCGTCAGCGCACGAACTGGATGGCCAGCGGGTAGGTGTACTCGCGGCCGTCGTTGGCGGCGACCGCGGCCATGATCGTGAACACCAGGGCACAGATCGCGAGCAGCGGGATCAGCACGAGGCCGATCAGCACCAGGATCAGGATCGCCGAGACGAGGTAGGCGATGAACAAGGTCAGGTGGAAGTTCAGGGCAGCCGAGGAGTGCTCGCGCACGAAGGGGTCCCGGTCCTTGAAGACCAGGTAGATGACCAGCGGCACGATGAAGGACAGGAACGTGCCGCCGAGGTGGGCGAAGATCGACCACATCCGCGCGTCGCCCGGGCTCAGGGGCGGCTGCACGGCATACCCCGGGTAGGGCGTGGGCGGCGGCGGGTACTGCTGCTGCGGCGGCTGGTGTGGGGGGTACCCGTCCTGCGGGGGTGTCTGGCCCTGCGACGGGGGAGGAACGTCTTGCGGCGACTCGGTCATGGGGTCCCCTCGTGGTGTGCGGTCTGCCGCCATCGTAGGAGCGGGCGACGCGCCCGCGCCGGACATCAGGGCGCGTTCGCGCCGTTCGGTCACCGGCCGCCCTGCTGGCGCCACTGGTTGGCACGGAGGTTCTCCCGCGCCTTGGCCACGGTCTCCGCGATGCGCGTCTGGCGCGTCTGCTCACGCCTGGCGGCGCCGACCCATTCGAGGATCGCCCGCCGGGTCGAGCGCGGGAAGCCGTCCCAGGGGCCCGCGCCTCGGGCACAGCGTCGAGGGCGGCCGCCAGGTCCGGTGGCTCCAGTAGGTCCTCCACCGCGTCCAGGGCGGTCCAGGCGCCGCGACGCCGGGCCTGTTCGACGGCGGCCAGCCCCGCCGGCGCCATCAGCCCGCGTTCGGTCAGGGAGAGGACGAGCTCCTTGTTGACCCGGGACCAGCTGCTGCCTGGCTTGCGGGGCGCGACGAGCAGCATCGACCGGTCACCGTCGAGCGTGCGCGGCAGGGAGTCGACCCAGCCGAAGCACAGGGCCTCCTCGACGACGTCCAGGCGAGGGACGTGGGGCCCGCCGCTGGCCTTCTTCCACGTGACCACCCACACCCCCAGGGTGCGGGTGTGGTGCTGCTCCAGCCAGGTGCGCCAGAAGGCGCGGGACTCCACGAGAACCCGCTCCCGGTCCTGCCCAGCGGCCACGCGTGCAGGCTACTGCTCTCCCTGGGGGGTGGTCACGAAGTCGATCAGCTCCTCGACGCTGGCCAGCAGGGTCGGCTCGAGGTCGGCGTAGGTGCGCACCGTGCCCAGGATCCGCTTCCACGCGTGCGCGATGTCCGCCTGGGTCTCGTGCGGCCAGCCCAGCGCTGCGGTGATGCCGTGCTTCCACGACTGGCCGCGGGCGATGACCGGCCACGCCTCCCAGCCGAGCCGCTGCGGGCGGACCGACTGCCACACGTCGACGTACGGGTGCCCCAGGATCTTCACGTATGGCGCGTAGCGGCTCAGCGCTCGCGCCTCCTGGACCAGCCGGCTCTCCTTGGTGCCAGGGACGAGGTGGTCCACCAGCACGCCCATGCGGCGGGTCGGGCCCGGGGCGAAGTCGCGGATCACGGCGGCGAGGTCGTCCACGCCCTCGAGCAGCTCGACGACGACGCCCTCGATGCGCAGGTCGTCGCCCCAGACCTTCTCGACCAGCTCGGCGTCGTGGCGGCCCTCGACGAAGATGCGCGAGCCCGAGGCGACGCGCGCCCTGGCCCCCGCCACCGCGCGGGACCCGCTCGCGGTGCGGGAGGCGGCGGCCCGGGCGGCCTCACCCGCGGCGCGGGCTGCGGCCGTCGGCGCGGTCAGCGTCACCGGGGACCCGTCGAGCAGGAAGCCCGGCCCCAGGGAGAAGCCCTTCGTCCGGCCGTGGCGGTCCTCGAGGTGGACCACGTGGACCCCGCCGGCCTTCTCGACGCGGACCACCGCGCCGCACCATCCGGTCTCCACGTCCTCGACCACGAGGCCGGCCTCGGCCTCCACCTCACGGGAGCGTCCGCCCCGCGGGGCACGCCAGTCGCCGGACAGGACATCAGCGCCGTATCGATCCGTCACGGCAGGCATCGTAGACTTGGCACTCACGAGGTTTGAGTGCCAGATTCGACCACCGAGACGCCAGGAGGTGGCATCAGTGAGTGAGGAACGACGGCTGGCCGTGCTGCGCGCCATCGTCCAGGACTACGTGCAGACCTCGGAGCCGGTGGGTTCCAAGGCGCTCCTGGAGCGGCACCAGCTCGGCGTGTCGGCCGCCACGGTGCGCAACGACATGGCCGCGCTGGAGGAGGAGGGGCTGATCTCGGCCCCGCACACCAGCGCCGGCCGGGTGCCCACCGACCTCGGCTACCGCGTGTTCGTCGACAAGCTGAGCACGGTCAAGCCGATGAGCCCGGCCGAGCGGGCCGCCATCGCGCAGTTCCTCGAGGGCGCGGTCGACCTCGACGACGTCGTCGACCGCACGGTCCGCCTGCTCGCCACGCTGACCCGCCAGGTGGCGGTCATGCAGTACCCCTCGCTCACCCGCAGCTCGGTGCGCCACGTCGAGCTGGTCCCGGTCGGCGCCCACCGCCTCATGGTGGTGCTCATCGTCAACACCGGCCGGGTCGAGCAGCGGGTCATCGAGTCCGCCCAAGACCTGGCCTCGCCCGACGGCGAGCGCCTGGTCGCCGAGATCCGCGCGCGCCTCAACGCCGACGCGGCGGGCAGGCCGCTGACCGAGGCCTCGGCGCAGCTGCAGTCGCTGCCCTCGCGCTTCGAGCCGGCCGACCGCGACGTGGTGCGCGCCGTCGTGCGGGCGCTCGACGACGCCCTGGTGGAGGAGCGCGAGGAGCGGGTGGTGCTGGCCGGCACGGCCAACCTGGCCCGCTTCGGCACCGACTTCCCGCTGACCATCGGGCCGGTGCTCGAGGCCCTGGAGGAGCACGTGGTGCTGCTCAAGCTCCTGGGCACGATGGGCTCCGACAGTGACGCGGTCGCGGTGCGGATCGGCCACGAGAACCCCCACCAGGGCCTGCAGGCCACGTCGGTGGTCAGCACCGGCTACGGCACCGGCCGCGACCTGGTCGCCGGCCTGGGCGTGCTCGGCCCGACCCGCATGGACTACCCGACCACCATGGCCTCGGTGCGGGCGGTCGCGCGATACGTCTCCGAGATCCTCGCCTCCTGAGCCCGCGACCCGAGCCCACCACCTGAGCCCACGACCCGAGCCCACCACCTGAGCCCAGCTCGACACCGACCCCTGACCGAGCCTGATACGCAATCCGGACAAGGACATTCGTGAACGACTATTACCAGGACCTCGGCGTCAGCCGCGACGCCTCGGCTGAGGACATCAAGCGCGCCTACCGGCGCCTGGCCCGCAAGCTGCACCCGGACGTCAACTCCGGCCCGGAGGCCGAGGACGAGTTCAAGCGCGTCTCGCAGGCCTACGACGTGCTCTCCGACCCCGAGAAGAAGCGCGCCTACGACATGGGCGCCGACCCCTACGGCGGCCAGGCCGGCGGCTTCGGCCAGGGCTTCTCCTTCAGCGACATCATGGACGCGTTCTTCGGCGGCGCCGCCGGGGGTGCGGCCCGCGGCCCGCGCTCGCGCAAGCGCCGCGGCCAGGACGCCCTGATCCGCCTCGAGATCGACCTGTCCCAGGCCGTCTTCGGTGCCGAGCGCGAGCTGACGATCGACACGGCCGTGGAGTGCGGCACCTGCCACGGCGACGGCTCCCAGCCCGGCACCGGCACCCGCACCTGCGACGTCTGCGGCGGCCGCGGCGAGGTGCAGCAGGTCCAGCGCTCCTTCCTCGGCCAGGTCATGACCAGCCGGCCCTGCACCGCCTGCCAGGGCTACGGCACGGTCATCTCCGACCCCTGCTTCGAGTGCTCCGGCGACGGCCGCGTCCGCACCCGTCGCACCCTGAAGATCCGCGTGCCGGCCGGCGTCGACACCGGCACCCGCATCCAGCTCACCGGCGAGGGCGAGGTCGGCCAGGGGGCCGGCCCGGCCGGCGACCTCTACGTCGAGATCCACGTGACGCCGCACGAGACCTTCCAACGGCGCGGTGACGACCTGCACTGCTCGGTCGACCTGCCGATGACGGCGGCCGCGCTGGGCACCAGCTTCAAGCTGGACACCCTCGACGGCATGAAGGACCTCGAGATCCGCCCCGGCACGCAGGCCGGCGACGTGGTGACCATGCGCGGCATGGGCGTCACCCACCTGCGCGGCACCGGGCGTGGCGACCTCATCGTGCACGTCAACGTGCAGACGCCGACCAGGCTCGACGCCGAGCAGGAGGACCTCCTGCGCAAGCTCGCCGTCCTGCGCGGGGAGGAGCGCCCCGAGGGCCAGCTGGCCCCCGTCTCGCACGGCCTGCTGGGCAAGCTGCGCGACGCCTTCCTCGGCAAGTGAGCCGGTGACCGCCCCGCTCTTCCTCGTCGACCCGGCGTTGCTGGACGGCGCCGGCGTCGGTGCCACGGTGCGGCTCACCGGCCCCGAGGGGCGCCACGCCGCCACGGTGCGGCGGATCGGGGTGGGAGAGCAGGTGCTGCTCGCCGACGGCACCGGCACCCGCGCCACCGCGGTCGTGCAGGACGCCGGTCGCGACGAGCTGACCCTGCGGCTGCGGGCGGTCGAGGTCGTCGCCGCCCCGGACCCGCGGTTCGTGCTCGTGCAGGCCCTGGCCAAGGGGGACCGCGACGAGCAGGCGATCGAGTCCGCCACCGAGCTCGGCGTCGACGAGGTGGTGCCGTGGCAGGCCGGGCGCAGCATCGTCGTCTGGCGCGGCGACCGGGCCGCCAAGGCCCACCGCAAGTGGGAGTCGGTCGTGCTCGCCGCGACGAAGCAGTCCCGCCGCCCCCTGGCCCCGGTCGTCGCACCGCTGGAGTCCACCCGTGCGCTCACCGCCCGCCTGCGCGACGCCGCGCTGGCCCTGGTGCTGCACGAGGACGCTGGTACGCCGCTCGCGGGCGTCGCGCTCCCGGCCGCCGGGGACGTCGTGCTCGTCGTGGGGCCCGAGGGTGGCATCAGCCCCGAGGAGCTCGCCGCGTTCGAGGAGGCCGGCGCCGTGGCCGTCCGCCTCGGGGACGCGGTCCTGCGCTCCTCCAGCGCCGGCCCGGCCGCGCTCGCGGTGCTCAGCGCGGCCGATCGCTGGCGCTGAGCGCCGCTCGGGCTGCCCACCCGCCGGGCCGGGGTCTCCCGACCTGACCACGGCGCTTCAGCGCCCTGCCCAGGCGAGGTATACCGGTATACTCGCCACCCATGACGGGAGCAGGGGACCGGCGCACCTTCATCGCCCTCGCGCTGCAGGTGGTGGTCAACGCGTTCGTCTACTCGACCTACCTGGCGCGGCTGCCCGACCTGCGGGACCGGGCGGGGGTGGACATCGCGGTCCTCGGGCGGATCATGACGACCGGCAACCTCGCCGCCCTGCTCGCCTCCGTCGTGGCGACCCGGCTCGTGGCCCGGTACGGCAGCCGGACGGTCATCGTCTGGGCCGCGCCGATGTACGTCCTCGCGCTGCCGATGCTGGGGCTGGCCCGCAGCCCCCTGGCCCTCGTAGCGGCCGTGGTCATGATGATGAGCGTCAACGTCGTCGTCGACGTCGCCGTGACGATCCAGAAGGCGGTGTTCGGCTTCCGCCGCGGTGCACCGGTGATGGGCCGACTCTCCGCGGTCTACAGCTTCGGCACGCTCGCGGGTGGGCTCGCTGCGGCGCTGATGACCCGGGCACACGTCGACGTCACGGTGCACCTCGCGGTCCTGGCCGTCGCCCTCGGTGCAGGCCTGGTCATCGTGCGCCACGGGCTCCTGCGGGACGACACCATCCCCGCCTCCGAACGGCACACCGGGTCGCCGGCGACGGCTCGAGGGCTGCTGGCGGCCGTCCTGCTCATCGGCATCGCCAGCGCGGCCATCGTGCCGCTGGACATCGTGCCGGGGGAGTTCACGACCTTCCGCTTCCGCGACGACCTCGGGCTGGGGGCCTCCGCCGCCGCGGCCGGGTACTTGGCCTTCACGGCCGGCATGACCCTGGGGCGGCTGGTCAGCGACCACCTGGCGGTCCGCCTCGGGCGCCGGAGGCTGTTCACCTGCGGTGTGCTCACCAGCGCGGCAGGGTTGGGCGCGGCAGCCCTGCTCCCGTGGGTCGCGTCCGCCTACGCCGGCTTCGCCGCCGCAGGTCTGGGCACGGGTGCGCTGGCCCCACTGCTGGCCGAGGCGGCAAGCCGGGTCGGCGGTGAGAAGGAGGGTGTGCGGGCGATGTTCCTGGGCAACCGGCTCGCGGGCTTCCTGACCCCGGTGCTGGTCGGTTCCCTGGCAGGCACAGCCCTCACGGTCGGGGACGCGATGGCGTGCGTGGCCCTGCCCTGCGCGGTCGCGCTGCTCGGGCTCGGCCGTCGCGTGCTGCCCGGTCGGCGCCTGGGCGGCCCGGAGCGGTCACCCGAAACAGGCCATCATGGCGTGCAGGGTGAACCACTCCCGGGAGGACGTCGGCAGGCATGACCAGGGTGACGATGCAGCAGGTCGCCGATGCCGTTGGCGTGACCAAGATGACCGTGTCCAACGCGTACTCCCGGCCGGAGCGGCTCTCGCCGGGGATGCGCGAGCGTATCCTGGCCACGGCCGCCGAGCTCGGCTACGCCGGGCCCGACGCCACCGCCCGCGCCCTCGCGCGCGGCCGGAGCGGGGTCGTCGGGGTACTGCTCACGGACTCGCCCCTGGAGGCGTTCGTGGACGAGGTTGCGGTGGAGTTCATGGCGACCATCGCCCGGGGGCTGTCCACCCGGGCCCTGTCGATGACGCTCCTGGCGGCCAGCAGGACGCCTGAGCTCGTCCCGGCGCGCGACCTGCCCATGGACGGGGTCGTGGTCTACGGCTGCTCGGCGGACTCCGAAGCCCTCGGCGTCGTCCTGGAGCGTCGTCTGCCCACGGTCATCGTCGACCAGGCCCTGGTGGAGGGGACTTCCTCGGTCAACATCGACGACCGCGGCGGGGCGCGTGCGGCCGCGGCGCACCTGCACGCCCTCGGCCACCGCCGGGTGGCCGCCATCAGCCCCGCGCCGGTGGCGGGTTACCGGGGCCACACGACCGAGCGGCTGCAGGGGTGGCGTGAGGGGCTCGACGGTGGGCGCCTCGACGCGGTCACTGTGGCGGGCACCCTGTCCGCGGCCGACGGGGCCGCCCTGGCCCGGGACCTGCTGTCCGGGCCGCACCCGCCCACGGCTGTCCTGTGCTTCTCGGACACCATTGCCGCCGGGGTCCTCGAGGCAGCCGACCAGCTCGGCGTCCGGGTGCCCGGGGACCTCTCGGTGGTCGGCTTCGACGACAGCCCGCTGGCTGTGCGCCTGGGGCTCACCACCGTCCGCCAGGACGTCACGACCAAGGGCGAGGCGGTGGTCGAGGCGCTGCTGCGCGCGATGGACGCCAGGGCCGCCGACCGCCCCCTGCCGGTGGCCCGGACGCAGCTCCCGACCGAGCTGGTGGTGCGGACCAGCACCGGACCGGTGACCCCGGAGGAGCCACCGGCCCCCGCCCGCCGTTCGCGGCGGGCAGGGGCGCCTACTTCACCGTGAAGGTGTGCGAGGTGTCGCCCACCGTGGTGGTGCCGCTCTGCATGTCGCGCTCGTAGGCCCGGAACGTCCACGTGCCGGAGGCAAGCGTGCCCAGGTCGACCTGCCAGGTGCCCCGGGTCGGGCAGCCGCTGGTCGCCTGCATCTGGCCGGAGCGGACGACCGTCGAGCCCTGCTTGAGCTGCCACTGCGAGGAGCCCTCGAAGGAGCAGGACTCGCCCGTGACCACCACGTCGTTGCCGGCGTGGATCACCGCGCCCCGTGGCGGCGTGGTGATCCACAGCGTGGCCAGGTCCTCGTAGGTCTGGTCGGCCGGGGGCCGGTTGTAGGTCTTTGAGGTGGGCCAGGTGCCGAACAGGGTGGTCGAGCCGTCACTGAGCGTGAAGGTGACCGGCAGGGTGCCCTTGCCCACCGCGGCCTGGGCGGTCCAGACCAGCCCCTGCACCGCCAGGCGCGTCTGCTCCCGGGTGAACCCGGCGGCGCCCTTGTTGCTCAGCGTGATGTGGATGCCGGAGGGGGAGACCGTGACGCCGGAGACCGAGGTGCCGGCCCACGCGGTGAGGTAGTCGGGGCTGGGCCGGCTGTGCATGGCCAGGGTCAGGGCCGCCCGGGCCCGGTCCTCGGCGGTGGCCTTGCCCGGGACCTGGGCGTTGATGAACTCGCGGTACAGGCCCCACCGGTCGCCGGTGCCGCCGTTGGAGCCGACGAAGTAGGCCGGCAGCGCCGTGGTGACGGTCGGCGCCACCGGCTGCTGGGTGGCCGAGCGCGCAGGGCTGGTGCTGCTGGTGGTCGTCGCCGCCGGCGTGGTCGGGGCGCTCGTGGTGCTGGCCACCGTGGGGGTGCGGGAGTAGCCGCGCCGGGCGAGGGCGAAGCCGCCACCTGCGATGAGCGCGACGGCGGCCGCCGCCGCGACGGGGGCCAGCCAGCGCGGCCGGTCTGCCCCCTGGTCCTCCTGCTGCTCTGACATGGCGTGGATCCTGTCCCATCGGTCGTTCGGGGTGATGCGGTCGGCCTCGTCGTGCAGGGCACGGCGCAGCCGCCTCTCGAGCTCGTCGTCGCTCATGACTGGGGCTCCATCTGGGTCCGGAGGCTGCTCAGCCCCCGGTGGGCGTGGGACTTGACCGAGCCCGGGGAGATGCCGAGTGCGTCGGCGATCTGGGCCTCGGTCAGGTCGAGGTAGTAGCGCAGCACCAGCACCTCGCGCTGCCGTCGGGGCAGCCCGCGCAGGGCCTCGAGGAGCTCCTCGCCCTGCTCGCGGGCCACGGCCCGCTCCTCGGCGCTGGCCTCGGTGGTGCGCCACGGCGTGGTCGGGGAGGACGCCTCGCGGGCGAGGTGCCGGTCCTCCACCACTCGGTGCCGCACGACCGAGCGTGAGGTGTTGACCACGGACCGGCGCAGGTAGGCCAGCGCCGCCTCGGGGTCACGCAGCTGCTGCCAGCGGGCGTGCACCGAGACGAACGCGTCCTGGACCGCCTCCTCGGCGACCTGCTGGTCGCGCACGAGCAGCCAGGCGAGGCGGACCAGGGAGGCCCAGTGCGCGGCATACAGGTCGGTCAGGACCGTCCCTGCTGCCCACCGCTGCGACCCCATGCCCGTCCGCTCACCCCGTTCGGCCACGGTCAACGTTCTCACGCAACAAGGACGCGCAGCGGCTGAAAACGGTTGACGCGCCGATAGTCTCGGTCGCATGACTGATCAGGAGACCGCCGCGGACGACTGCCTGTTCTGCCGGATCATCCGCCGGGAGATCCCGGCGGACGTGGTGCTGGAGGACGAGCACACGCTCGCCTTCCGTGACATCTCGCCGCAGGCGCCGGTGCACGTCCTCGTCATCCCCAAGGTCCACCACCCCGACGCGGCGGCGCTTGCGGCCGCCGCGCCCGAGGCGCTGGTGGCGCTGGTGGAGGCCGTCGGCGCGGTCGCCGACCAGGAGGGGCTGTGGGAGGGCTACCGCACCGTCTTCAACACCGGTGCCCGCGCTCACCAGACCGTCTTCCACGCCCATGCCCACGTGCTCGGCGGCCGCGACATGGCGTGGCCGCCCGGCTGAGCGGGCACGTAGACTGAGGGCACGATGACAGACGAGCCACAGCAGACCGAGCAGGCGCAGGCGGGGGCGCCCTCCCACACGATCGTCATCCCGCGTGAAGTCTCGATGGTGTCCCTGCTGGGTCCCCGCGACGAGCTGCTGCGCACGATGGAGCGGGCTTTCCCGCACCTCGACGTGCACGTGCGGGGCAACGAGTTCCACCTGACCGGCAACCCTGCCGACGTGGCGCTGGTCGAGCGGCTGATCGACGAGCTCCTCGTCGTCATCGGCGCCGGGCACCCGCTCAACCGGGACGCCGTGGAGCGCTCCATCGGGATGCTCCGGGCGCAGACCACCGAGCGGCCCGCCGACGTGCTGACGATGAACATCGTCTCCAACCGCGGCCGCACGATCCGGCCCAAGACGCTGAACCAGAAGCGCTACGTCGACGCGATCGACGAGCACACCATCGTCTTCGGCATCGGCCCGGCCGGCACCGGCAAGACCTACCTGGCGATGGCCAAGGCGGTCGCCGCGCTGCAGGCCAAGCAGGTCAACCGGATCATCCTGACCCGCCCGGCGGTCGAGGCCGGCGAGCGCCTGGGCTTCCTGCCCGGCACGCTCAACGACAAGATCGACCCCTACCTGCGCCCGCTGTACGACGCGCTGCACGACATGATCGACCCCGAGTCGATCCCGCGGCTCATGGCGGCCGGCACGATCGAGGTGGCCCCGCTGGCCTACATGCGCGGGCGCACCCTCAACGACGCGTTCATCATCCTCGACGAGGTGCAGAACACCTCGCCGGAGCAGATGAAGATGTTCCTGACCCGTCTCGGCTTCGGCGCCAAGATGGTCGTCACCGGCGACGTCACCCAGGTCGACCTGCCCGGCGGCACCCAGTCGGGTCTGCGGATCGTCCAGGACATCCTCGAGGGCGTCGACGACGTGCACTTCGCCCAGCTCACCAGCCACGACGTCGTGCGCCACCGCCTCGTCAGCGCCATCGTGGACGCCTACGGGCGCTGGGACGACCAGACCACCGGACCTGCCGGCAACCGCGCCGCGCGCCGAGCCAACGCCAAGGCGGTGACTGCTCCCCGTGAGCATCGACGTTCTCAATGAGACCGACTACGCGCTCGACGAGATGGAGCTCGTCGCGTGTGCGCGCTACGTCATGGAGCAGATGCGGGTCCACCCGCAGGCCGACCTGTGCCTGAAGCTCGTCGACGAGGCGGCGATGGAGGTCCTGCACGTGCAGTGGATGGACCTGCCCGGCCCCACTGACGTGATGAGCTTCCCGATGGACGAGCTGCGTCCCGGCCGTGACGGTCAGGAGCCCGAGGAGGGGGTGCTCGGCGACATCGTGCTGTGCCCCTCGGTCGCCGCTCGGCAGGCCCGCGAGTCCGGGCACGCCACCGAGGAGGAGCTGTTGCTGCTCACCACGCACGGCATCCTGCACCTCCTCGGCTACGACCACGCCGAGCCGGAGGAGGAGCGCGAGATGTTCGAGCTCCAGCGCCAGCTGCTCCTGACCTTCCTGGCCACGCGCGGTCGCGCCGGCGCCTGAGTCGCGGTCCGCCATGGTCCTCCAGCTCGTCCTGGCGGCGCTCGCGAGCATCCTCGTCGCGTTCCTGCTCGCCGCCGCAGAGTCCTCCATCTCCCGGCTGTCGCGCGTGCGTGCGGCGGAGCTGCAGGAGGAGGGTCGGCGCGGCTCGGCCGCGCTCGCCCTCATCGTCGGCGACAGCGCGGCATACATCTCGGTGGCGACGTTCGTGCGCGTCGTCGCGGAGGCCGCCGTCGCGGTGATGATCACCCTCGCGGTGGTGGGCACGGTCCACTCGTTCTGGACCGCGCTGCTGGTCAGTATCGGGGTCATGGCGGTCGTGTCCTTCGTCGTGGTGGGCGTCTCGCCGCGGACCCTCGGTCGGCAGCACGCCGACCGGATCGCGCTGCTCGCCGCACCCACGCTGGTGTGGTTGCGTCGGGTGCTCGGGCCGGTGGCCCGCCTGCTGGTGGCCCTGGGCAACGCCGTCACCCCGGGCCACGGCTTCCGCAACGGCCCGTTCGAGTCCGAGGCCGAGCTGCGCGACCTGGTCGACCTGGCGGGGGAGTCGGCGCTGATCGAGGCCGACGAGCGGGAGATGATCCACTCCGTCTTCGAGCTCGGGGACACCCTCGTGCGCGAGGTCATGGTGCCCCGCCCCGACATGGTCGCCATCGAGGCGGACAAGACGCTGCAGAAGGCCATGTCGCTGTTCCTGCGCAGCGGGTTCTCCCGGATCCCGGTGGTCGGAGCCGGCCCCGACGACGTGCTCGGGATGCTCTACTTCAAGGACGTCGTGCGCCGCGTCAACGCCTCGCCGGAGGCGGCCGCCCAGCCGGTGCAGCACGCCATGCGCCCCGCGCAGTTCGTGCCCGAGAGCAAGCCGGTCGACGACCTGCTGCGCGAGATGCAGCGCGACCAGAGCCACGTCGCGATCGTGGTGGACGAGTACGGCGGCACCGCCGGCCTGGTCACCATCGAGGACGTCATCGAGGAGATCGTGGGCGAGATCGCCGACGAGTACGACCGCGAGTCCCCCGGCGTGGAGCCGCTGCCCGACGGCTCGGTGCGCGTGCCGGCCACGATGCACGTGGACGACCTCGCCGAGCTGTTCGACGTCAGCATCGAGGAGGACGAGGTCGACACCGTCGGCGGCCTGCTCGGCAAGACCATCGGGCGCGTCCCGATCGCAGGGTCCCACGCCGAGGTCGCCGGGCTGTCCCTCACCGCCGAGCGCATGGGAGGACGCCGCCACCGGGTCGCCACGGTGGTCGTGCGACCCTTGAGCGCGACCCAGCAGGACGACGACAGCCCTGCCGGTATGCCGGTCGCGGCGGCGGAGAGCCAGGAGGAAGCCTCGTGACACAGGAGTTCAGGGCAGGGTTCGTCTGCCTGGTGGGTCGGCCCAACGCCGGCAAGTCGACGCTGACCAACGCCCTGGTGGGGCAGAAGGTCGCGATCACCTCCAGCAAGCCGCAGACCACGCGGCACACCATCCGCGGAGTGCTCACCACGGACGCGGCGCAGCTGATCCTCGTGGACACCCCGGGGCTGCACAAGCCGCGCACGCTGCTGGGCGAGCGGCTGAACAACCTGGTCCGCGAGACCCTGCTCGAGGTCGACGTCATCGGCTTCTGCCTGCCGGCCGACCAGAAGATCGGCCCCGGCGACACGTTCATCGCCCGCGAGCTGGCCGAGCTCAAGGCGGCCAAGCGCAAGCGGCCGATCGTGGCCATCGCGACCAAGACTGACCTGGTCGACAAGCAGCGCCTGGCCGAGCACCTCATCGCCATCGACCAGCTGGGGGAGTGGGACGCGATCATCCCGTGCTCGGCGACCCGGGGCGACCAGGTCGCCGAGGTCGGCGAGCTGCTCTCCTCCTACCTGCCGGTCTCGCCGCAGCTCTACCCCGACGGGGTCCTGACCGACGAGCCCGAGGTGGTCATGATCGCCGAGCTGGTGCGCGAGGCCGCCCTGGAGGGCGTGCGCGACGAGCTGCCGCACAGCCTCGCCGTCGTCGTCGAGGAGATGCTGCCGCGTGAGGGGCGCCCGGCCGACAACCCGCTGCTGGACGTCCGCGTGCACGTCTTCGTCGAGCGGCCCAGCCAGAAGGCGATCATCATCGGCAAGGGCGGCTCCCGCCTGCGCGAGGTCGGCACGAACGCCCGTCGCGGCATCGAGGCCCTGCTCGGCCAGCGGGTCCACCTCGACCTGCACGTCAAGGTCGCCAAGGACTGGCAGCGCGACCCCAAGCAGCTCCAGCGCCTGGGCTTCTGACCGGCCGCGACCCGGTGGGTGCAGCTGAGTCGCCGGCTCCCGGCCTCACCGGCAGCGGGCCACCGCCCGTTCTTGATCGGGTCCAGACGGTGGGCCAGACTCGGAGGGTGCCGACGACGCCGGACTTCGAGGGCCTGCTGCGGCAGGCCACCCTGCGCGTGACCCGACCACGGGTGGCCGTGCTGAGCGCCGTGCACACCCACCCGCACGCCGACACCGACTCGATCATCGGGGCGGTGCGGCAGGACCTGGGAGCCGTCTCCCACCAGGCCGTCTACGACGTGCTCCGCGCCCTGACGGCCGCCGGGCTGGTCCGGCGCCTCCAGCCCAAGGACTCCGTGGCGCGCTACGAGGCGCGGGTCGGGGACAACCACCACCACGCCGTCTGCCGCTCGTGCGGGGCCATCGCCGACGTCGACTGCGTGGTCGGCCACGCCCCCTGCCTGACGCCCGACGGTGCCCCCTTCGAGGTCGACGAGGCCGAGGTGATCTTCTGGGGTCGGTGCCCGGAATGTGCCGCGACGGCCCCCGTCCCGGCAGATGGCGCACCGAGCCACCAGACCTGTCCCGACCGGGGGCGCGCCACGGCCCCGGACCCGGGACAGCTCAGCTGATGAGCGACAGCCCACCGCACGAAGAGCCAGACAGGAGAACGAGCGACGTGACCGAGCACGGCAGCGACAGCGAGAACCCAGTCATCCCCGCACCGACCCCCAAGACGACGGGTCGGCCCCGGACGAACCGCGACTGGTGGCCCAACCAGCTGAACCTGCAGGTCCTCCACCAGCACTCACCGCGGTCCAACCCGATGGGTGAGGACTTCAGCTACGCAGAGGCGTTCCAGACCCTCGACGTCGAGGCGCTCAAGCGCGACCTCGTCGAGGTGATGACCACCTCGCAGGACTGGTGGCCGGCCGACTACGGCCACTACGGACCCCTGTTCATCCGGATGAGCTGGCACTCCGCCGGCACCTACCGCATCGAGGACGGCCGCGGCGGCGGCGGTGCCGGTGCCCAGCGGTTCGCGCCGCTGAACAGCTGGCCCGACAACGCCAACCTGGACAAGGCGCGCCGCCTGTTGTGGCCGGTCAAGCAGAAGTACGGCCGCGCCATCTCGTGGGCCGACCTGCTGGTCCTCGCGGGCAACGTCGCCCTCGAGTCGATGGGCTTCAAGACCTTCGGCTTCGGCTTCGGCCGCGAGGACATCTGGGAGCCCGAGGAGGTCTTCTGGGGCACCGAGGACACCTGGCTTGGTGACGAGCGCTACAGCGGCGACCGCGAGCTGGCCAACCCGCTCGGCGCGGTCCAGATGGGCCTGATCTACGTCAACCCCGAGGGCCCGAACGGCAACCCCGACCCGCTGGCCGCGGCCCGGGACATCCGCGAGACGTTCCGCCGGATGGCGATGAACGACGAGGAGACCGTGGCCCTCATCGCCGGCGGCCACAGCTTCGGCAAGACCCACGGTGCGGCCAGCGCCGAGTACGTCGGTCCGGAGCCGGAGGCGGCGCCGCTGGAGGAGCAGGGCCTGGGCTGGAAGAACACCTACGGCACCGGCAACGGTGGCGACACCATCACCTCCGGCCTCGAGGTCACCTGGACAAGCACGCCGACGACGTGGGGCCATGGCTTCTTCCAGAGGCTCTTCGGCCACGAGTGGGAGCTGCAGGAGAGCCCCGCCGGCGCCAAGCAGTGGGTCGCGAAGGACGCCGAGGCCGACGTGCCCGACGCGCACGACCCGTCGAGGAAGCACAAGCCCACCATGCTCACCACCGACCTGGCGCTGCGCTTCGACCCCGAGTACGAAAGGGTCTCGCGCCGCTTCCTCGAGGACCCCGAGGCGTTCGCGCTCGCGTTCGCCAAGGCCTGGTACAAGCTGCTGCACCGTGACATGGGCCCGGTCCAGCGCTACCTCGGTCCGTGGGTGCCCGAGGCGCAGCTGTGGCAGGACCCCGTCCCCGCCGTCGACCACGAGCTGGTCAGCGACAGCGACATCGCCGCGCTGAAGGAGCAGATCCTGGGCACGGGCCTGTCGGTCAGCCAGCTCGTCACCACGGCGTGGGCGTCCGCAGCGACCTTCCGCGGCACGGACATGCGCGGTGGCGCCAACGGTGCGCGGATCCGCCTGGAGCCTCAGCGCAGCTGGGAGTCCAACGCCGACGTCGCACCGGTGCTGGAGAAGCTCGGCCGGGTCCAGCAGGACTTCAACGCCGGTGACTCCGGCCGAAAGGTCTCGCTGGCCGACCTGATCGTCCTGGGCGGCGTCGCGGCGATCGAGAAGGCGGCCAGGGACGCCGGCGTCGACGTCACGGTCCCCTTCACGCCGGGTCGCACCGACGCCTCGCAGGAGCAGACGGACGTCGAGGCCTTCACCGTGCTCGAGCCGCGGGCCGACGGCTTCCGCAACTACCTGCGGGCCGGCGAGAAGCTCCCGCCGGAGGTGCTGCTGCTCGACAAGGCCAACCTGCTCACGCTGACCGCCCCGGAGATGACGGTGCTGGTCGGCGGCCTGCGGGCTCTCGGGGCCACCGCCGCGGGCTCGTCCCATGGCGTCCTGACCGACCGCCCGGGCACGCTGAGCAACGACTTCTTCGTCAACCTGCTCGACATGCGCACGGAGTGGAAGGCGTCCGGCCAGGCGGAGAACGTCTACGAGGGCCGGAACCGCGCCACCGGTGAGACCACGTGGACCGCCACGGCCGTCGACCTGGTCTTCGGCTCGAACTCCCAGCTGCGCGGCATCTGCGAGGTCTATGCGGCGAACGACGCCACGGAGAAGTTCGCGCGTGACTTCGTCGCGGCGTGGGACAAGGTCATGAACCTCGACCGGTTCGACCTGTCCTGATGCCGTGGTCCGGGCCGGCCGCTCGCCGGCCGGCCCGGACCCGTGACGGCGTGGCGCCGGACGGTGCCACCCCGGTCAGAGCGCGCTCGCTCAGAGCACCTTGACCTGGGTCCAGGCGTCCTGGACCGCGGCGGCCTCACGGCTCTCGGCGCCGAAGCGCTTGCCGGCCGCCTCGACCGTGGCCGTGGCGAAGCCGTGGAAGTCCACGTCCTTCGGCAGCCCGGCGCCGGTGAGCACGTCGTACCAGACCTGGCCCGCACCCTCCCAGGCGTGGCCGCCCACCGCGGTCGCGGCCAGGTAGAAGGCGTGGTTGGGGATGCCGGAGTTGGTGTGCACGCCGCCGTTGTCGTGCTGGTCGTCGTGGGGGAGGTCGACGTAGCCGTCCATCGTCGCCGGTTGCGGGTCGCGGCCCAGGTGCGGGTCGTCGTAGGCGGTGCCCGGCGCCTTCATCGAGCGCAGCGCGGTGCCCTTCACCTGCGGGGTGAACAGCCCCTGGCCGATGAGCCAGTCGGCCTGCTCCGCGGTCTGCCCCAGCGACATCTGCTTGACCAGCGAGCCGAACACGTCGGAGACCGACTCGTTGAGGGCGCCCGACTGCCCCACGTAGGTCAGGCCCGCGGTGAACTGCGTGACGCCGTGGGTCAGCTCGTGGCCGATGACGTCGATGCAGTCGGTGAACGAGCGGAACCACGTGCCGTCGCCGTCGCCGAACACCATCTGCTCGCCGTCCCAGAACGCGTTGTCGAAGCCGCTGTCGTAGTGGACGCTGGCGACCAGCGGCAGCCCGGCACCGTCGAGGGAGTCGCGCTGGTAGGCGGCCCAGTAGAGCTGCCAGGTGGCCCCGAGGCCGTCATAGGCCTCGTTGGCCGAGGCGTCGGCGACCGGGGGCTCGCCCTCGTGCCGCACCGGCGTGCCCGGCAGCGTCGTGCCGTGCTTGGCGTCGTCGACCTGGCGCTTCGGCCCGCCGCCCGTGGTGGCGGCCTCCGCCGGCTGCGTGCCGGGCGTCGGTGCGTGGCGCAGGTAGGGCGGGATGATGCCCTGCTCGGCGCCGGTCGGCGGCTGCGACGGGGCCCGTCGGCCGCTGCCCACCCGGGCGGCGCGGGTCTCGCGCCGGCCCCGGACCTCGCGGTCGAGGCGCAGCGTGCGCTGGGCGGCCTCGGCGACGGCAGGGTCGTCGTGGCGGGTGAGCCGCTCCACGAGGTAGGGCGGCAGGATCGAGCAGACCTGGTGCGGTGCGTGTGAGTTCCCCATGCGCCCACGGTGCACCCGGGGACCGACAGGTGCACCCCGAAGAGCCGGTAGCGCCGCAGAGGGTCAGACCCGCACGATCGCCGCCAGCCAGGCGTGTGCCTGTCCGGGGTCGATGGTGATCTCGAGGCTCGTCGGCTCGATCGTCTCCACCCGCCAGCCTTCGGCAAAGGCGCGACGTATCTCCTCCTGCCGGATGCGGCGGGGACCCCAGTCCCCGGGCTCGGCGTCGCTGAAGCAGAGCAGGTGGTACCAGGCGCCGACCGGCATCGACGCCCGCAGGCCCTCGACGAGCCTCGCCCGGTCGGCGTCGTCGAAGACGTGGAAGAGCCCGCAGTCGAGGACGGTGTCGAAGGCCTCGCCGAGTGCGCCGAGGTCGAGCGCGTCCTGGACCAGGAACCGGGCGTGCAGGGCCCGCTCCTCGGCCTTGCGCCGGGCGATCCCGATCGCGGTGGCGGACGTGTCGACTCCGGTGGCCTCGAGGCCGAGCTCGGCCGCCATCAGGACATGCTCACCGGTGCCACAGCCCACGTCGAGGACCCGGCCCACCAGACGTCCGTCGTCGGCCTGCGCGCGGAACGCCGGCTGGGGCCGGCCGATGTCCCAGGGTGGGGTCCCGGTCGAATACGCGACGTCGAAGTCACCCGGATCCCGGCTCCGGCGCCTCCCCGACAGCCCGTCGGGACGCTCTGCCTCAGTCATCGCCCCTCCACCCGGACGCGCCCGCGCCCACTGCCCCCAGTGTGCGCGCGCCCGGGCCGCGCCGCACAGCGCTCCGACGAGCCGCGAAGGCCAGGGGAGCTGACCGGGACCCGGTCAGACAGGCAAGGTCTCGCGGTAGCCCTCGAGCCCGGAGGCGGTCCTGGTCGGGACGAACTCCACGACGCGGTACTCCGCGACGCCGTGCACCGCGAACGGGTCGGTGGCCACCCGCGCCTCGACCGCGCCCCGGTCCCCGCCCACCGCGAGGATGACGCCGCCGTCGCGGGGGTTCTTGCGCCCGGAGGCGACGAACACCCCTTCGGCGTAGCCGGCGTCCAGCCACGCGACGTGCTCCTCCAGGAGCGCGTCGATCCGGTCCAGCGGGGCGGTGTAGGTCAGCTCGAGGATGAACACGCGTGGCAGCCTAGGGGAGTGGGCGGTCCCACGATGCGGGAACGGGGTCCACCCGGTGGACTCCGGTGAGCGGCGCGGCATACCCTCGGCTTGTGCGTATCGCGCCGGGAGCGCTGCTCCTCCTTCGCCGCCGCGGCGGGGCCCTCTAGAGACGGCCGCCCCTCGTCGCGGAGTCCGTGTTGCCCAGGCCTCACCTTGAACCCGCGAACACGTAGAGGCGAGAACATGATCCACCCCCAGCAGCCCAGCCGTATGCCGGTCGGCAAGTACCAGCCGTTCCATGACCAGATCGTCGTGGACCTGCCCGACCGCACGTGGCCGACCAAGCGCATGGACACTGCACCGCGCTGGTGTGCCGTGGACCTGCGTGACGGCAACCAGGCCCTGATCGACCCGATGAGCCCCGAGCGCAAGAAGCGCATGTTCGACCTGCTGGTCCGCATGGGCTACAAGGAGATCGAGGTCGGCTTCCCCTCGGCGAGCCAGACCGACTTCGACTTCGTGCGCATGCTCATCGAAGGCGGGCACATCCCCGACGACGTGACGATCCAGGTGCTGACGCAGGCGCGGGACCACCTCATCGAGCGCACCTACGACGCGATCCGCGGCGCGAAGCAGGCGATCGTCCACCTCTACAACTCCACCTCGGTCCTCCAGCGGCGCGTGGTCTTCGGCCTGGACCAGGACGGCATCATCGATATCGCGCTGCAGGGCGCCCGGCTGTGCCGCAAGCTCGAGGAGACCATCCCCGAGACGGACGTCTACTACGAGTACTCGCCGGAGTCCTACACCGGCACCGAGCTGGAGTTCGCGGCCCGGATCTGCAACGCGGTCATCGACGTGTTCGACCCGACGCCGGACCACAAGATGATCGTCAACCTGCCGGCGACCGTGGAGATGGCCACGCCCAACGTCTACGCCGACTCGATCGAGTGGATGTCGCGCCACCTCAACCGGCGCGAGTCCGTCGTGCTGAGCCTGCATCCGCACAACGACCGGGGCACCGGCGTCGCGGCGGCCGAGCTGGGCTACCTGGCCGGCGCCGACCGGATCGAGGGCTGCCTGTTCGGCAATGGCGAGCGCACCGGCAACGTCTGCCTGGTGACGCTGGGCATGAACCTGTTCAGCCAGGGCATCGACCCCGAGATCGACTTCTCCGACATCGACGAGATCCGCCGCACCGTCGAGCACTGCAACCAGCTGCCGGTGCACGAGCGCCACCCCTATGGGGGCGACCTGGTCTTCACCGCGTTCTCCGGCTCGCACCAGGACGCGATCAAGAAGGGCTTCGAGGCGATGGCCGCCGACGCCACCGCCGAGGGCAAGGGCGTGGACGACCTCACCTGGGCGGTGCCGTACCTGCCGATCGACCCGCACGACATCGGCCGTTCCTACGAGGCGGTCGTGCGCGTCAACAGCCAGTCCGGCAAGGGCGGCGTGGCCTACCTGCTCAAGTCCGAGCACCACCTCGACCTGCCGCGCCGGCTGCAGATCGAGTTCAGCGGCGTGGTGCAGGCGCGCACCGACTCCGAGGGTGGCGAGGTGTCCGCGGCGCAGCTGTGGGAGACCTTCCAGGACGAGTACCTCCCCGCGACCGGGACCGGCTGGGGCCGGTTCGCGCTGGTCTCGATGCGCTCGGACAGCACGGTCGACGGCGCCGACCGGATCTCGGTGACGCTCACCGACCACGGTCAGGTGCGCACCGTGGAGGGGGTCGGCAACGGCCCGATCGCCGCGTTCGTCGAGGCGCTGTCCGGCCTCGACGTGGACGTGCGGGTCCTCGACTACCACGAGCACGCGCTGTCCTCCGGTGGCGACGCCCGCGCTGCCGCCTACGTCGAGTGCGCGGTCGGCGAGCGGGTCCTGTGGGGGGTCGGGCTCGACGCCAACATCGTCATCGCCTCGCTCAAGGCGGTCGTGTCCGCGGTCAACCGCTCCGAGCGCGCGGTCGCCTGAACCGCGGCCGGCGAGTGTGACCACGACCAACGGCAGGAGGAGCAGGCGAGGCCCGGCGGCTGCGCCCGCCGGGCTGCCTGCCGGTCCGCTCTCGCCGCCGGCAACGCCGATGGCGCCTCCGGGCTGGGGCGTCATCGCGCGCATCGCGGCGGTGGTCACCGCAGTGGCCGTCGTCCTCGTGCTGGGCGGGGGCAGCCTCGCCTGGGCGTTCGAGCGGGACGAGCCAGGCTCCAACCTGCACGCACTGGGTGACTGCCTGTGGTGGGCGTTGACGACGCTGACCACGGTCGGCTACGGCGACCACTACCCGGTCAGTCCCGCCGGCCGCGTCGTCGCGGCAGTCGTCATGGTCGGCGGCGTCGCCATCCTCGGCGGTGTGGCCGCCTCCATCGCGCTCGCGGTGACGCAGCGACTCCTGGTGCGGGCCGCCGCGATGGAGGAAGAGGTCGCCGACGTCGAGGAGGAGCTGGCCGAGTCGATGCGCGAGACCGAGTCGCTCGAGCAGCTGTTGCGCACCCTCATCAGCCAGGTGGCCGCCCTCCAGGAGGAGGTCCGCGCCCTCAGGGGGCAGGGCCCGCGGCCCTGAGCCGCGTGCCCCGGTGAGCCTGCAGGCGCCGCCCGCACGGCACTCGTGCCGTGGTCACTGCGGCCCCTGACGGGCTTCCCGCTCGGCCAGGGCCTTGAGGTTGAGCAGCTGGCGGCGTGCCATGACCAGGTCGCCGGCGGACAGCACCGGTGCGACCAGCCGGCTGCTGGTCGCGACGACCTTGAGCAGGAGCCGCGTCGTGCCGTCTCCGTCGGGGACGAGGACATAGGACATGAACGCACCCAGGATCGTCGCGGTCAGCTGGTTCCCCGGGTCGACCGAGACGATTCGCCCCAGCTGGCGGCCACCGGCGGTGGTGAAGACGTCGCCCACCCGCGGCTCCGGGAGGGCCATCAGGCGGCGCGGTGACCGACGACCGCGGTTGTCGATCCAGTCGTAGGAGTACGGCGCGAGCCGCACCTGCCTGAGCCATGGCCACACCGCCGCCGGAGGCGCGTGCACGCTCACTGCCCGCCACGCCTGCAGGGTCGGTGCGCGCACGACGTCGTCGCACGGGTAGTGCCGCGTGGTCTCGGCGTCGGTCACGCCCCACCGGTCACCGATCACGGCTCGGCCCGGCCCGTGCCGCCGATGCAGGTGAATCCCAGTCTGGCGTAGACCCGCGCCACGGCCTCGTCCTGCGCCGAGAGGAACAGCGTGCGCACCCCGCCCCCGGCGGCCTCCTGCGCCAGCCTTGCGGTGATCGCCGCCGCGACTCCCTGCCGGCGCAAGGCCGGCAACACGCCCACCCCGACGATCTCGCCCACCTGGCCCAGCGGCGTGAGGTTGCCGCCGCCGACCGCGCCCTCGTCGGTGAACGCCCCCACCATCGCGGTGCGCCCGCGCTGGATGCGCTCGCGGTAGCGGGCGTTGCGGTCAAGGTCGTCGTCCGTCGACGACGCCAGGGCGCTGTCACGCTCCGCCGGGCCGATGGCGCCCGTCGCCGTGCCGGGGCAGCGGAAGGCCAGGCGCACGCAGGCCCGGACGCCCGGGAGGTCGGGGTCGTCGGCGGTGATGACCCGCAGCCGGACGCCGTCGGGGAGGTCGGGGACCATGACGGCAGCCGGGTGCGTCAGGGCCAGCAGGGGGTGGGTCGTCACCACCAGCCCGGCCGCCCTTGCCGCGGCCGCCATGGACGGGCAGGTCTGCTCGACCCACTCGAACGACTCGGGCACCCCGAGCTCGCGCTGGACGCGCCGCATCGTCGCGATGTCACCGGGGGTCACCCCGGCGCCGCCCGGTGTCGGCCGGGCGTGGAAGGGACCGCCACGGTCGGCCAGGAACAGGGTCAGCGGGCCGAACGGGCGTGCCTCGGCATCGCGCCGCAGCACCGCGTCGCAGTGGTGGTCGATGTCGCGCAGCAGGTCCCCGGTCGTGCTCACGTTTCGCGATCCTGCCATCGCGCCCGGGTGCGCGAGGCTGGATCGGCGCGACACGGCATACCGCTTCGGTCACGCCCCGGTATGCCGGGTGCTCGCCCCGCGCGGTCAGCGCACGCCGCGCGGACGGAACTGGACGCTGATGCGCGGCCCGACCGGCCTGGCGGTCTTGGGGATCGCGTGCTCCCAGGTGCGCTGGCAGGAGCCGCCCATCACGACGAGGTCGCCGTGGCCGAGCACGTGGCGCACGGTCTGCCCGCCGCCACCGCGCGGGCGCAGCAGCAGGGCCCGCGGGGTGCCGACCGAGATGATGGCGACCATGGTGTCCTCGGTGCGGCTGCGCCCGATCGTGTCGCCGTGCCAGGCGACGCTGTCGCGGCCGTCGCGGTAGAGGCACAGCCCCGCCGTGCGGAACGGCTCGCCGAGCTCGGCGGCGTAGTGCCGGCTGAGCGCCTCGCGGGCCGCCTCGAGCACCGGGTGCGGCAGGCGCACGCCCTCGTCGTAGAAGGCGAGCAGCCGCGGGACGTCGACCTCGCGGTCGTACATCTGCCGCCGCTCGCCATGCCACGGCACGTCCTGGGAGAGCCTGGCGAACACCTCGTCGGAGCCGGTCAGCCAGCCCGGGCGCACGTCGACCCAGGCCCCGCGGCTGAGTGGGGTGCGGCGCACGGCGGCGCCGAGTGGTCGCAGGCCGACCTCGTCGACCGCGTCGAGCAGGGATCCCTGGAGAGCCACCGTCATACCGTCAGTGTACGCCTGTTCGACGGACAGGTGTTCGATTCTGGCCCGCAAATTCCGGGCACCGGCCACGGTGCGGCGGCTACCGTGGGGACATGCCGGTCATCCAGCGCACCTCCGCGGCCATGCGAGCTACCCGCTCGCTGGTCGCCGCTGTCTGACCCTCCATCCACCCCCGGCGACCGGAGACGGCTCGCCGGACGCCTGGTCGATGGCCCCTCGACGCGGCTTCCGCCCGCGTCGCCGTTCCCGGTCGTCCCGACCGGAAGGCCACCACCATGGACTCCCACGACGTCCGCTCGAGGTTCCTGGACTTCTACCGTGAGCGCGGCCACCGCCGCGTGCAGGGCACCTCACTGATCCCACCCGACGGCGACCCGGTGCTGTTCACCACCTCAGGGATGCACCCGCTGACCCCGCACCTGCTCGGTGAGCCACACCCGCAGGGTCGCCGGCTGGTCAACGTCCAGCGGTGCCTGCGCACCACCGACCTCGACGAGGTCGGTGACGACACCCACCTGACCGTGTTCGAGATGCTCGGGACCTGGTCGCTGGGCGACTACCCCGGCCCGATGAGCCTGCGCTGGGGCTACGAGCTGTTGCGTGAGGGCTTCGGCCTGGACCACGACCGGCTGCACGTGACGGTGTTCGGCGGTGACGGGCAGGTCGGGCCCGACCTGGAGTCGCTGCGCACCTGGCGTGAGCTGGGCGTGCCGGTCGAGCTGACCGTGGAGGACAACTGGTGGTCCAACGGGCCCACCGGTCCGTGCGGTCCCGACTCCGAGGTGTTCGTCTGGACCGGTGAGGGCCGGCCGACCGGCACCCCCACCAGCGACGGGCGGTGGGTGGAGGTCTGGAATCACGTGATGATGCGCCACCGCCGCCTCGACGACGGGCGGCTCGTCCCCCTGGAGCAGCCCAACGTGGACACCGGGATGGGCCTGGAACGGCTGCTCACGGTGCTGCAGGGCGTGGGCTCCGTGCACGAGACCGACCTGCTGCGGCCGTGGACGGACACGATCGGCCGGCTCTGGCCGATGGGCTCGCGTGAGTCGCGGGTCGTCTCCGACCACCTGCGGTCGGGCACGGTCGTCATCGGCGACGGCGTGCGGCCCTCCAGCAGCGGCCGGGGCTACGTGCTGCGCCGGCTGGTGCGACGCAGCCTGACCCTGCTGTGGCGGCACGAGCCGGGGTCGAGCCTGTCGGACCTGCCGGTGGACCTGCTCGAGGACACGCTCCGCCAGCATGGCCGGACCGGTCCCGGTCAGGTGCGCGAGGTGATGCTGGGGGAGGAGCGCCGCTTCGGCGAGCTGGTGCGGCGGGGCCGGCCCCTGGTCGAGCGCCGGCTGCGCGGCGGGCCGCTGAGCGAGACCGACCTCACCGACCTGCACCAGACCCACGGCCTGCCCCGGGACCTGGTGCTCGGGCTGCTGGGCGGTGATGAGTGAACGGGGAGCGCCAGCGGGGTCAGCCGCCGGCGCCCAGGGCGCGCGCCGCGGCGACGAGCGCCGCGTTGTCCCGGGCCGGCGTGCCGTCGGGCAGCCGGAGCGTGTCCTCCAGCCCCACGCGCGTGTCCAGGCCGCGGCGCACGGCGTCCTGGAGCAGCACCCACGTCGCGTCGCCGTCGCCGTGCTGCAGCCGGGGGGCCGCGACCCCACCGGCGTCCAGTGCCGCGTGGATCGCGTCGACCAGGGTCACGGCCTCCTGCCGTGGGACCCCGACCGGCTCGACCAGCACGCGGGTGAGCTCGCCGGCCAGCCCCGAGGCGGCCAGCGCATGGGCGTCCTCCACGGTCCAGACCCCGGCCTCGACGCCGACGCCCGCGCCCAGCAGCGCCCGCATCACCTCGAGCCACCCCTCTTCGCTGACGTTGACCGAGGCGTAGTCCGGGGCGCGCCAGCCCTTGACCAGCGACACCCGCCACGACGCGGAGGCCTCGATCCAGGCGCCGGTGGTGACCCCGACCGGCACCCCGCAGGCCTCGCGCACCCGGTGCACCACCTCGTCCACGACCGCCGGCTCCAGGCTCTCGCGGCCCGAGGGGTCGCGGGGGTGCAGGTGGACGCCGCGGGCGCCGGCCCCGACACAGGCGACCGCGTCGCGCACGAGCGCGTCGACGGACTCGGGCACGGCCGGGTGGTCGGTGGTCGTGTGGGGCCCGTTGAGGGCGGCCTGGAGCAGCACGATGACGACGCTAGCCCTCGGGGGTGGCACTGTGGTCGTTGTCGGCCAGGGATCGGAGGAGCAGATGCGCGTCGTCATCGTGGGAGGGCACGGCAAGGTCGGGCTCAGGCTGGGACGCCTGCTGGCCGATCGCGGGGACGACGCCGTGGGCATGGTGCGCGCCCCCGACCAGGTGGCCGACCTCAAGGCCGCGGGTGTGGAGCCCCTGCTCCTCGACCTGGTGGCGGCCTCGGTCGGCGAGCTCGCAGCGGCCCTCGAGGGTGCGGACGCGGTGGTGTTCAGTGCCGGCGCCGGGGGCAAGGGCGGCCAGCAGGCCACCAACGCCGTCGATGGCGAGGGGGCGGTGAAGGTGGTCGACGCGGCCGAGCGTGCGGGGGTGCGCCGGTTCCTCATGGTCTCGGTCTTCATGGACGCCGGCCGGGGCCGGGACCTGCCCGAGACCTTCGAGAACTACGTGCGGGTCAAGCGGGCCTCCGACGTGCACCTGGCGGCCAGCGCGCTGGCCTGGACCATCCTGCGGCCGGGCACCCTCACCGACGAGCCGGGCCCCGGCCGGATCAACCTGGGCCCCGCCATCGCCTACGGCGCGGTGAGCCGCGACGACGTGGCCGCGACGCTGGCAGCCCTGCTGGCCGCACCCGGCACCTCGGGCCGGGTGCTCGAGCTGACCGAGGGTGAGGTGCCGGTCGCCGAGGCGGTGGCCCGGGTCGGGCGCTGACCCGCCCGGTATGCCGGGTGCCCTGCCCCCGTGGTGACGCGGACCGCGGCCGCGCGGCACGGCATACCGCCGGTGTGGGTGGCCCGTAGGAGAATGGACCCATGCCGCTCTACCGCGACGAGGCGATCGTCCTGCGCACCCAGAAGCTGGGCGAGGCCGACCGCATCGTCACCCTGCTGACCCGCACCCAGGGCAAGGTGCGCGGGGTGGCCAAGGGGGTGCGGCGCACCAAGTCCCGCTTCGGGGCCCGGCTCGAGCCGTGCATGGTCGTCGACGTCCAGCTCTACGAGGGGCGCTCGCTGGACACCGTCACGCAGGCCGAGACCCTCGCGCCCTACGGCGACGTCATCGCGCGCGACTACACCGCCTGGACCTCCGCGACGGCGATGCTGGAGACCGCCGACCGGCTCACCGAGGAGCGCGAGCCGGCGGTGCAGCAGTTCCTGCTGTTGGCGGGGGCGCTGCGCAGCCTGGCCGGCGGGGAGCACGACCCGGGGCTGGTCCTCGACGCCTACCTGCTGCGCTCCCTGGCCGTGGCCGGCTGGGCGCCGAGCTTCCACGACTGCGCCCGGTGCGGTGCCGACGGGCCGCACCGCGCATTCAACATCGCCAGCGGCGGCACGGTCTGCCCGTCCTGCCGCACGCCCGGCTCGGCCGCCCCGGCCCCGGCCACGATGGAGCTGCTCGCCTCGCTGCTGGCCGGGGACTGGGTCGTGGCCGACGCCAGCGTCGCGCAGCACCGCCGCGAGGGCAGCGGCCTGGTCGCGGCCTTCCTGCAGTGGCACCTCGAACGCGGCGTGAGATCCTTGCGCCTCGTGGAACGAGAGCGCGCATGAGCCAGGCCCCCTTCCCGCACCCGTCCGGGGCGCGGCCCCCGGTGCTGCCCGCCGAGCTGGTGCCCCAGCACGTGGCGATCGTCATGGACGGCAACGGCCGCTGGGCCAACCAGCGCGGGCTGCCGCGGACCAAGGGGCACGAGGCCGGTGAGGCGTCGCTGCTCGACGTGGTCGCCGGTGCGATCGAGATCGGCGTCAAGCACGTCTCGGCCTACGCCTTCTCGACGGAGAACTGGAAGCGCTCGCCCGAGGAGGTCAAGTTCCTCATGGGCTTCAACCGCGACGTCATCCGGCGGCGCCGTGACCTGCTCAACGCATGGGGCGTGCGGGTGCGCTGGTCGGGGCGGCGTCCGCGGCTCTGGCGCTCGGTGATCAAGGAGCTCGAGGTTGCCCAGGAGATGACCAGGGGCAACGACGTGCTGACCCTGACGATGTGCGTCAACTACGGCGGCCGGGCCGAGATCGCCGACGCCACCCGGCGGATCGCCGAGCTGGTCCAGGCCGGCCGGCTGCGGCCCGGGACGATCGACGAGAAGACGATCGCCCGCTACCTCGACCAGCCGGACATGCCCGACGTGGACCTGTTCGTGCGGTCTTCGGGCGAGCAGCGCACGAGCAACTTCCTGCTGTGGCAGTCCGCCTACGCCGAGATGGTCTTCCTCGACACGCTCTGGCCCGACTTCGACCGGCGTCACCTGTGGCAGGCGATCCAGACCTACGCCGAGCGCGACCGCCGCTACGGCGGCGCGGTGGACCGGGCGGCCGGGGCTGCTGCTGCGGTGCCGGCGCCGGCCGAGCCCGCCCTGGAGGACACCGGCCTGTAGCTCGGGCGCCGGCGACGGCTCAGGTCCTGGCGACGGCTCAGCTCTCGGCGCCGGCGCAGGCCGCGCACGTGCCGAAGATCTCCAGCGTGTGGCTGACGTCGGTGAAGCCGTGCTCGGCGCTGACCTGGGCCGCCCAGCGCTCGACCGCGGGGCCCTCCACCTCGACGGTCGCGCCACAGGACCGGCAGACCAGGTGGTGGTGGTGCCCGGTGCTGCACCGGCGGTAGACCGCCTCGCCGTCGTCGGTGCGGAGCATGTCGACCTCGCCGTCGGCGGCCATCGCCTGCAGGGTGCGGTAGACCGTGGCCAGGCCAACGCTGTCGCCGGCCGCGCGCAGCCGCGCGTGCAGCTCCTGGGCCGAGCTGAACTCGTCGGCCTCGCGCAGCAGTGCCTCGACCGCTGCGCGCTGCCGGGTCGGACGTCGCGACGTCTGGGACATCAGTGGCCCACCTTCCCGCCGGCGGCATGCTCGTCGTGCTCGGTGGGGGCCCCCTCGGCGCCCAGGACGTGCTCGTCGTAGTGCCCCTCGTGCGGGGCGTGCCGGTGCCCGTCGTGCAGGTAGTCCACGTGGTCGCCGTGCGCCACCGCGGGGTGGCCGCACCCGGGGCCGTGCTCGTGGTCGTGGACCTCGGCGAGCAGGTGCGTCCGGCGGCCCACGCGGGAGCGCAGCCCGGTGCCGACCGCCGCGGCGAGGAAGACGGCGATCGCCAGCAGCACGATCGTGCCGCCCGAGGGGGTGTTGGCGTAGAAGGACAGCCCGACCCCGCCGACGCTGGCCACGACGCCGATGAGCACCGCCCACCGGATCGCCGCGCGGAAGCTGCCGGCGAGCAGCTGCGCCGCCGCGTTGGGGACGATCATCAGGGCGCTGATCAGCAGCAGGCCGACCACCCGCATGGCCACCACGACGGTGACGGCGGTGAGCACGGCCAGCGCGATGTTCAGGGCGGTGACCGGCATGCCGGTGGCCCGCGCATACTCCTCGTCGTTGGCCACGGCGAACAGCCGCGGCCGCAGCAGCCAGGTGCTGGCCACCACGACCAGTGCCAGCCCGGCGAAGACCCACAGGTCGGTGGCGGTCGTCGTCGTGATGGCCCCGAACAGGTATGCCGTGAGGTTGCTGGCCGTGCCGTTGCTGGACCGGGAGATCACCACCACGCCGGCGGCGATGCCGCCGTAGAACAGCACGGCCAGGGCGACGTCGCCGTTGGTGCGCCCACGGGCGCGGATCAGCTCGACGACCACGGCGGCGGCCACGGCGGCCACGAGCGCGGTGAACACCGGGGCGGTGCCGGTCAGCACGCCCACCGCGACGCCGGCCAGGGCCACGTGGCCCATGCCGTCACCGATGAGGGAGAGCCGGCGCTGGACGAGAAAGACCCCGACCATCGGCGCGGCGATCCCGACCAGCAGGGCGGCGAGCAGGGCCCGCTGCATGAAGTCGTAGCTGAGGAGCTCAAGCACGGTGGCCTCCGGCGGGGTCGAGCGGGCCGGCCGCGGGGGTGGTCGCCGGGCGGTGGGCGCCCGGCCGGGGGTCGTCGTCGTGGTGGTGGCCGTGGTCCAGGGCGGGCAGCGCGGCGCGCTCGGCGGCGAACCGCTCCGGCGTCCCGTCGAAGCTGACCCGGCCGGAGGTGACGACCACGATCCGGCTGACGATGTCCCGCAGCGGCTCGAGCTCGTGGGTGACGATGAGCATCGTCGTGCCGCGCTCGGCGAGCCGGGCCAGGACCTCCGAGAGCACCCGCTGGTTGGCCTCGTCCACGCCGGCGGTCGGCTCGTCCATGACCAGCACGTCGGGCTGGGCGGCCAGCGCCCGGGCGATGAGCACCCGGCGCTGCTGCCCGCCGGAGAGGGTGCTCACGTCGGCCTCGGCGCGGTCCGCCAGGCCGACGAGCTCGAGCGACTCCTCGATGATGGCGCGGTCGGCGCGGCTCGGCCGGCCCCACCAGCGCAGGTGCGGCAGCCGCCCGATCGCCACGATCTCGCTGACCGTGGCGCGCACCGAGGCCGAGAGGGTGTGCCGCTGCGGGACGTAGCCCAGCCGGGCGTGCTCGCGGAAGTCCTCCAGCCGGGTGCCGAACAGCTCCACCTGCCCGGCGAGGTGGTCGTTCAGGCCGAGCAGCCCCCGCACGAGCGTGCTCTTGCCGGACCCGTTCGGGCCGAGCAGCGCGAGGACCTCGCCCTGCTGCACGTCCAGCGTGGCGCCGGTCAGGACGGCGCGGTCGGCGTAGCCGAACGCCACGTCGTGCAAGGAGATCACCGGGGTGGAGCGGGTCTGGGTCATGGGCAGTCCTGTCCGGCCTGGAGGGCGCGCAGGTTGGCCTGCATCACCGCGAAGTAGTCGTGTCCCGCGGAGCGGGCGGTGAGACCCTCGAGCGGGTCGAGCGTGACGACGTGGGCTCCGGTCTCGCTGGCCACGGTGTCGGCGATCGCCGGGCTGGCCAGGGTCTCGGCGTAGACGGTGGTCACGCCGCGGGAGCGGACCAGGCGCGCGACGTCGGCCAGGGCCGAGGGGCTGGGCTCGGCGTCGGGGCTCAGGCCGGTGATGCCGACCTGGGTGAACCCGTAGCGCCGGGCCAGGTAGCCGAACGCGCTGTGGCTGGTGACCAGCTGCCGCTGCCGGCACGAGACGAGGTGCCGGCGCATCGTGGTGTCGAGGGCGGCCAGCCGCGCAGTGAAGGTGCGGGCGTTCGCCGCGTAGTCGGCCCGGTGGGTGGGGTCGACCCGGGCGAGGCGGTCGGCGATGGCGTTCGCGACCGCGGCGTAGCGGGTCGGGTCGAGCCAGAAGTGCGGGTCGGTGCCGCCCTCCAGGCGCAGGTCGAGGTGGGCGGCGCCGGCGACGTCGAGGGCGTTGTCGGTGGCTTGCTGGGCGATGGCGTCGTCGACGGCGGGCTGGAAACCCTTCTCGTACACCGCGACTCGCGCCTTGGCCACGGTCAGCACGTCCCGCGGGCCGAGCTCGAGCTCGTGCGGCTCGGCGCCCGGCTTGGTCAGGTTGGTGACGCGCACGTGGTCGCCGCCGACCTGCTCGGCGGCGAACGCCAGCGGGTAGAAGGAGGCCACGACCGGGACCCGCCCGTCGTCGGCGGTCGCCGAGGCGCAGCCGCCGAGCGCCGTGGCCGCCACGAGGGCCAGGGGAGCGGCGAGGCGGAGCAGGCGGGACGGCATACCCGCAGTCTGCGGCTAGTTGAGAATGATTGTCAAAACCACCCGAGTCTGCCGGGTGGCTGGGTCAGCCCCGCGGGAACAGCTGGGTGATGGCGAGGGCGGCGGCCAGCAGCACGACGGCCGAGCGCATGAGGCGCTCGGAGCTCGTCAGGCTCGGCCAGGCGAGGTAGAGCAGCCAGCCGACGAACAGCGCGGCCAGGCCCATGAGGAAGAAGCCGAGCGCGTGGCCCGCGATGGCGCCGGCCAACAGCAGCACCAGCAGGATGAAGAAGGGGACGAGGCGGGGCAGCCGGCCCAGGAATGTCAGGACGGGCACGCTGGCGCGTTCGATCTTGTCTCGCACGGGGAGAGCGTACGGGAGGGGTCGTCCCGGCCCGGACGCGCGCGAGGGCGGACCCGTGACGGGTCCGCCCTCGCGGTGCTGCGGGTGCGGCTCAGGCGCCGACCAGCGGGGCCTGTGGGACAAATGCCGCGCGAAAGGAGCAGCAGCAACGCCCTCGCGGAAGGTGCGCGCTTTCGGGGCCCGTGAAGCCGTCGCCATCGCGGCATGGGGCTGGGAGCCCGGGGTCGGCATACTCGCGTGTAGGGAGCGCGCCGCGGCCGATAGCCTTGGCCGCATGGCTGCTCCTACCTCCACCGTCGACACCGTTGTCAGCCTCTGCAAGCGCAGGGGCTTCGTCTTCCCGTGCGGTGAGATCTACGGAGGCACCCGCTCCGCCTGGGACTACGGTCCCCTCGGCGTCGAGCTGAAGGAGAACATCAAGCGCCAGTGGTGGAAGGCCATGGTGCAGCAGCGTGACGACGTCGTCGGCCTGGACTCCTCGGTGATCCTGCCGACCAAGACGTGGGAGGCCTCCGGTCACGTCGCGACGTTCTCCGACCCGCTGACCGAGTGCCAGTCCTGCCACAAGCGCTTCCGGGCCGACCACCTGCAGGAGGCGGTCGCGGAGAAGAAGGGCATCGCCAACCCCGACGACGTCGACCTCAAGGACGTCGCCTGCCCCAACTGCGGCACGCGTGGCGCCTGGACCGAGCCGCGGCAGTTCTCCGGCCTGCTCAAGACCTACCTCGGCGTCGTCGAGGACGAGTCCGGCCTGCACTACCTGCGCCCCGAGACCGCGCAGGGCATCTTCCTCAACTTCGCCAACGTCATGGGCGCCGCGCGCAAGAAGCCGCCGTTCGGCATCGCGCAGACCGGCAAGTCGTTCCGCAACGAGATCACGCCGGGCAACTTCATCTTCCGCACCCGCGAGTTCGAGCAGATGGAGATGGAGTTCTTCGTCAAGCCGGGTGAGGACGAGGAGTGGCACCAGTACTGGATCGACGAGCGCACCCGCTGGTACACCGACCTCGGCATCAACAAGGACAACCTGCGCCACTTCGAGCACCTGCCCGAGAAGCTGTCGCACTACGCCAAGCGCACGGTCGACATCGAGTACCGCTTCCGCTTCGCCGGCTCGGAGTGGGGCGAGCTCGAGGGCATCGCCAACCGCACCGACTTCGACCTGTCGACCCACGCCAAGCACTCCGGCGCGGACCTGACCTACTTCGACCAGGCCACCGGTGAGCGCTGGACGCCCTACGTCATCGAGCCCGCAGCGGGTCTGTCCCGTTCGCTGATGACGTTCCTCATCGACGCCTACACCGAGGACGAGGCGCCCAACACCAAGGGCGGGGTCGACAAGCGCGTCGTCCTCAAGCTCGACAAGCGCCTCGCACCGGTCAAGGCAGCCGTGCTGCCTCTGTCGCGCAACGCCGACCTCACGCCCAAGGCGAAGGACCTCGCGGCGCAGCTGCGCCAGCACTGGAACATCGACTTCGACGACGCCGGCGCCATCGGCCGCCGCTACCGCCGCCAGGACGAGATCGGCACGCCGTTCTGCATCACCGTCGACTTCGACACCCTCGAGGACCACGCGGTGACGATCCGCGAGCGCGACACGATGAGCCAGGAGCGGGTCGCCCTCGACCAGGTCGAGGGCTGGCTCGCCAGCCGGCTCCTCGGCTGCTGAGGCCGCAGCCCCCCGGCTGAGCCCCGGCGCCCCACGGGGGTGCCGGGGCTCACCATGTCGCCAGCCTGACGGATGTCATGGGTATGCCGTGACGCGCGTCGGGCGTGCCCGGTCGCCGCGCGCGACAGGATCACTGCCATGACAACGACTTCACTGGAGTCCCGACGGGACTCCGCAGGGGTGGGCGCCTCCCGGGCTGACGCGATCAGCCTGCGCGGGGTGCGCAAGAGCTTCGGGTCCGTCGAGGCGGTCCGGGGCATTGACCTGACGGTGCGGCCCGGCGAGATCGTCGCCTTCCTCGGCCCCAACGGCGCCGGCAAGACCTCGACCATCGACATGGTCCTGGGCCTGTCGGCGCCGACCGCCGGCGAGGTGTCCGTGTTCGGGATGGAGCCCTACCAGGCGATTCGCCGGGGGATGGTCTCCGCGGTCATGCAGACCGGCGGACTGCTCAAGGACCTGACCGTCCGGGAGACGGCGACCTACACCGCGAGTCTGTTCGCGCAGAGCCGTCCGGTGGACGAGGCCCTGGCGCGTGCCGGCATCACCGAGATCGCCGACCGGCTCGTCGGCAAGTGCTCCGGCGGGGAGCAGCAGCGGCTGCGCTTCGCGATGGCCCTGCTGTCCGACCCCGAGCTGGTCATCCTCGACGAGCCGACGACGGGCATGGACGTGGAGTCCCGGCGCTCGTTCTGGTCGGCCATCCGCGAGGACGCCGAGCGGGGTCGCACGGTGCTGTTCGCGACGCACTACCTTGAGGAGGCCGACTCCTACGCCGACCGGATCGTGCTGGTGCGCAAGGGAATGGTCGTCGGTGACGGCACCCCCGCCCAGATCAAGGCGATGGCTTCAGGCCGCACGCTCCGGGCCACCGTGCCCGGGGCGACCGAGGCGACGCTGCGCGGCATACCCGGTGCCGAGGGCATCGAGGTTCGCGGCGACACCGTGCTGATCCACTCGCGCGACACCGACGCCGTGGCGCGCCACCTGCTGACCACCACCGATGCCCGCGACCTGGAGATCACCGCGCGCGGGCTCGAGGACGCCTTCGTCGCCCTGACCGGCGATGACGAGACCGAGGACGTGACCCGATGACCGCCACCACGACCACGCTGGGCAGCCGCGAGGAGCGGCACGTGCCGCCGATGGGCGGCTTCAGCCCGACCCTGCTGAGGATCGAGCTGCGCCGCCTGATGCGCAACCGCCGGGCCGTCATCTTCACCGTCGTCATGCCCGTGGTGTTCTTCCTCATCTTCGGCGTGGGGCAGAACTACTCGAACGACAACGTCGGGCACGGCAACGGCGCGGCCTACGTGATGATCAGCATGGCCGTCTACGGCGCCATGCTCGCCACGACCAGTGGCGGGGCCATGGTCTCCATCGAGCGCTCGCTCGGCTGGAGCCGGCAGCTGCGGCTGACGCCGCTGTCCCCGGTGGCCTACGTGGCGACCAAGATGGTTACCGCGATGACCATGGGCCTGGCCTCGGTGGCCGTCACCTACGCCGTCGGTGCCTTCACCCACGCGAAGATGGACGCCCACCTCTGGCTGGTCACCGGCCTCATCGGCTGGATCGGGTCGCTGGTGTTCGCGGCGTTCGGGCTGTTCATGGGCTACCCGCTGCCGAGCGACAACGTCATGCAGATCCTGGGCCCGGTGCTGGCGCTGCTCGCTTTCGGCGGCGGCCTGTTCATCCCGCTGGAGCAGATGGGCAGCACCTTCCGGCACATCGCCGAGCTCACCCCGATGTACGGCGTCAACCAGCTGGTGCACGCGCCGCTGACGGGCACGTCGTTCGACTTCCTGTGGGTCGTCAACGTCCTCGTCTGGCTGGCGATCTTCGTCGCCGGCGCCGCGTGGCGGTTCCGCAAGGACACGGCGCGGGTCTGAGACGCAGGACGTCGCCGTGACTAGCGTGAGCGGCATGAGTTCGTTCGACCGCTGGGCAGGACCCGACGCGGCGGGGCGACCCCGCCGCGTCGGCTACCTGTTCTCCGTGATCTGGCTGGTGTTCCTGCTCGATCCGCTCCAGGCCGGGTGGCAGCACCGCGACACCTGGCAGGGCTGGGTCGGCATGGTTGCCACGATCCTGTTTGCCGCCGCCTACGTCGTGGCGTTCGCGGTGGTCCGGGGACGCAGCCTGCGGGCGGGCGCGGTGCCCCAGCCGGTGGGGGCCGCGATGCTGCTGCTCCTGTTGACCCTGGCTGCCGTCATGTGCCTGACACTCGGGGAGTCCGGGCTCGCGACCTCGGTCTACCTCACGGTCACCGCGGTGATGTTCCTGCCCACGCGTGCCGCCGTCGTGGCGGTGCTCCTCCTGGCCGGGACCACCCTGGCCCTCAGCACGCTGGTCCCCGGCTGGCAGCCACTGCCGAGCCTGCTGCTGTCGATCTTCCTCGCGGCGGTGGCGATGTGGGGCGTCAGCCAGCTCATCCGCCGCAACATCGACCTGTCACGGGCCCGTGAGGAGAACGCGCGACTCGCCGTGGAGGAGGAGCGCAACCGGGTGGCTCGGGACCTGCACGACATCCTCGGGCACTCCCTGACGGTGATCACGGTCAAAGCCGAGCTCGCGGGGCGGCTCCTGGAGGTCGACCCCGAGCGCGCCCGCGCGGAGGTGGCTGACCTCGAGCGCCTCTCGCGGGACGCGCTCGTCGATGTCCGCCGCGCCGTCGAGGGGTATCGCGAGCTGACCCTCCCGGGGGAGCTCGCCCGGGCGCGGGCGGCCTTGCAGGCCGCAGAGATCGACGCCGACCTGCCGACGTCGACGGACGTGGTCCCCGGAGACCTGCGCGAGCTCTTCGCGTGGGGCGTGCGCGAGGGGGTCACCAACGTCATCCGGCACAGCGCGGCCACCCGCTGCACGATCCGGCTGACCCCCGACACCGTCGAGGTGCTCGACAACGGCCGGGGTCCGAGCGACGCGGAAGTCCTGGAGCGCTCGGGCAACGGGCTGCGTGGGCTGCAGGAGCGGGCGACGGCCCTTGGCGCCATGCTGATGACCAGGACCGTTGAGCCACAAGGATTTTCGATGCAGATCATCGCCGGGACAGTGTCATGACGATCCGCCTGCTGCTCGCCGACGACCAGGCCTTGGTGCGGGGTGCGCTGGCCGCGCTGCTCGACCTCGAGCCCGACCTGTCGGTCGTGGCCGAGGTCGCCAGCGGTGACGAGGTCGTCGGGGCGGCGCGGGAGCACCGTCCCGACGTGGCCCTGCTCGACGTGGAGATGCCCGGCATGGACGGCATCGCCGCCACGCAGGCGCTGCGGGAGGCGATGCCCGGGGTGCGGGTGCTCATCGTGACGACGTTCGGCCGCCCTGGGTTCCTGCGCCGGGCGCTGCAGGCCGGGGCGTCCGGGTTCGTCGTCAAGGACACCCCGGCGCGCCAGCTCGCCGACGCGGTCCGCCGGGTGCACTCCGGCCTCCGGGTGGTCGACCCAGCGCTCGCAGCCGACAGCCTGGTCAGTGGCGAGTCACCGCTGACCACACGCGAGGCGGAGGTGGCCAGAGCCGCGCGCGACGGCGGCACGGTGGCCGACCTCGCCCGCGAGCTGTTCCTGTCTGAGGGGACGGTCCGCAACCACCTGTCGTCGGTGATCGGCAAGACGGGCGCGCGGACCCGGGCCGAGGCCGTGCGGATCGCCGAGGACAACGGCTGGCTCTGACGGCGGCTATCCTGACCCGGCTACCCGGGGGGCGTCCGGGTAGCCGCGGCAGCGGCGCGCCGGGCATGCTCCGCGAGGGCCTCCAGGGCCGCGCGTTGGGGGTAGGGGCCGTGCGAGAGCCGGGCGACTCCGAGGTCCTGGACGGCAGCCGTGTCGAGGCCCGGCACCGCGAGGAGGCTGAGCCTGCCTGGGCCCAACCCGGCGACCAGGGCTGCGATCGACCGGGGCTGGACGCAGCCGGGGACGAAGACGCAGTCCGCGCCGGCGGCCAGGTAGGCGCGGCCCCGGGACACGGCTTCAGTGATCCTGGCGTCCTCGTCCCAGTCGGTGTGCTTGAGGTAGACGTCGGTACGGGCGTTGATGACGATCGGCACCTGACGTGATCGCCCCGCACCGACGGCGTCGCTGATGCGTGTCTGCATGGCCTCGAGAGGGCACATGTCGTCCTCCAGGTTGACCCCGGCTACGCCGGCCTCGATGGCTGCGCCCACGGTGGATGAGACGTCGCCGTAGCCGCCCTCGAGGTCGGCGGTGACCGGTAGGTCGACCTTCGAGCAGATGCGGCGCAGGACTGCCAGGTGCAGGTCGAGGGGGATGTTCTCGCCGTCCTCGTACCCGTGGCTCGCGGCGATCGCGGCCGACGCGGTCGCGATCGCCATGGTTCCTGGTACGCGGGCAACGGCCAGCGCCGAGGCCACGTCCCACACGTTCACGAGGTGGAGCAGTGTCGGGCCACGGTGCAGGTCCCGCAGCTGCTGGGCGCGGCGGTGCTGGTCTGTTGCGGGGATGGTCACGCGGCGCTCCGTGCGGGACAAGAGGCGCACGGCTCCGAGCCCGATGACGTCGTCTCCAGCCTGAGCAGTGGTGTGCGCCCGCTGCGCCCGCCGCAGGTGCCGGGCTGTGGGTCAGTGGGTGCGGAGCTGGTCATCGCGGGCGCCCTTGACCTCGCTGAAACCGGGAGTGGTCGTGAGCACGGTCATGGCCTGCCAGAGCCTGACCGCCATCGCCCCCCGGGGGATCTCGGTCAGCACCGGCCCGAAGAATGCCCGCCCGTTGACGTGGACGACCGGGGTGCCACCCTCACCGGCCAGTGGCGCGGTGGCCGTCGCCGTGCGCCGGCGCAGGTCGGCGTCCCAGGAGCAGTCCCCGGCCGCGTCGGACAGCTCGGCCGGCAGGCCCAGCTCGGCGAGGGTCAGGGCGATGTTCCTCGCGTCGTCGCGGTCACCCCCGACGTGCCGTCGCTGCCCGAAGGCCGCGTAGAAGCAGGCCCACTGGCTAGCGTAGGCCGGCGTGGCGAGGATGGCCGCCGCGACCCGGGCCGGGCCCCACGCGCGCTCGTTGTAGTCGCGGTACCACGCCTCGAGCTCACGGCCCTCGTTGACAGCCGACAGGCTCATCAGCTCCAGGTCCACCGCCAGCCCGCTCCCGGCCTCGACCTCGGCGAGCCACCGGCTGGTGATCCACGCGAAGGGACACGACGGGTCGACATAGACCGTGGCGGACAGCACCGCGGAGTCAGCGGGTGAGGCGAGTGGGGACGGAGTCGTGGCTGTGGTCATGTCACGGACCCTAGGACGCGATAGGCGCAGGATGAAGGTCCATTGCAGCCCCCTGAACTTGGTCCAATTCCGCGACCCAGAAGGCGGGCACGCTGCAGATCGCCATGCTCGGCGCCAATCGGCCCATCACTACAATTCTCGTTCGTGACCACGAAGTGGGCCATTTCCGGACGTGACCTGCACCTCGACCTGCGCGGTCCGCGGGTTCGTGCCGCACTGGAGGACGCCCTGCGCGAGGCGGTCCAGGACGGCAGGTTGCCCCCGGACGCCGTGCTGCCGCCGTCCCGAGCCCTGGCCGCTGACCTCGGCATCGCCCGCAACACGGTCACCGAGGTCTACGGGCAGCTCGTGGCCGAGGGATGGCTCACCGCCCGTCAGGGCTCCGGCACCCGTGTGGCAGGCTCGATCCCGAGGACGGACCGTCAGCCACAGCGCCCACCCCGCCCACCGCGGTTGCCCTACGACCTGCGGGCCGGGCACCCCGACGTCTCGTCGTTTCCCCGTGCGGCCTGGCTGGCCGCCTCACGGGTCGCCATCAACGCGGCGCCGGTCGAGGCGTTCGGGTACGGCGACCCCCAGGGCCTGTCCAGCCTGCGCGAGGCCCTCGCCGCCTATCTGTCCAGGGCGCGCGGGCTGCGCGTCACCCCCGACAGGGTGGTGGTGTGCGCGGGTTTCACCCAGGGCCTCTGGCTCGTCGGCTCGGTCCTCCAGGCGCAGGGCGCCCGTCGGATCGCCGTGGAGTCCCACGGCCACCGGCAGCACCGCGACCTGCTGGCACACGTAGGACTGGAACCACAGCCGGTCCCGGTAGATGACCTGGGGGCCGCACCTGAGGGGCTCGAGGGCGTCGACGCCGCGCTGCTGACACCAGCGCACCAGTTCCCCCTCGGCATGGCTCTCGACGCCGCCCGTCGGGAAGCATTTCTGCAGTGGGCCGTGGCGACCGGCGCCCTGGTCATCGAGGACGACTACGACGGCGAGTTCCGTTACGATCGCCGGCCCGTCGGTGCCATGCAGGCCCGCGCCCCCGAGCAGGTGATCTACCTCGGCACCGCCAGCAAGACCCTCAGCCCCGGGCTCCGGCTGGGGTGGATGGTCCTGCCGGCGCACCTCGTCGACGCCGTCGCCGGGGAGCAAGCTGCCGTGGCGGCTCAGGCCCCCGTCCTGGACCAGCTGACGTTCGCCGAGCTGATCCGCTCCGGCGCCTACGACCGGCACGTGCGCAGCAGCCGTCTGGCCTACCGCCGCCGGCGCGACCAGCTGGTCAGCGCGCTGGCGCGCACCACGCCGGGGGCTGCGATCCACGGGCTCCCGGCGGGACTGCACGCCCTCGTGTCGCTGCCACACCATGTCGAGGAGGCGGCGGTGGTGCGGCTTGCTGCCGACCGTGGCCTCGCCGTCGACGGGCTGTCGCACTTCGAGGCCCCGGGCTGCTCCCACGCACCCGCCCTCGTCGTCGGCTACGGCACCCCACCCCAACACGGGTACACCGGCGCACTGGCCCGCCTCACGGCAGCACTCGGGAGCCTGTGACCGGACCCGGAGGTTCGGCGAGCTGCGGGCAGGGCTCGCCCAGTACTCAGGGGGCGAGCCTGGCCACGCGCCGCTGGTGTGCCACCTCGGCCGCCGTCGCCGCGATGACCCGACAGGCCGCGTCGTGCAGCTCCTGGGCGTGCGCGGCGTCCAGCCCGATGGCGGTCAGGCCGATCCGCCCGTCGATGGCCAGCCCGGAGAGCATGTGCAGCACCACGCCGACCCCGGAGCGGTGGTCCAGCTGCAGCCCGGCACGGCGCACGGCGTCGATCACCGGGCCGGGGGAGAGGCCCACCCACGACTCGTCGAGCAGGTTGTCGGTGCACACGTAGGCCCGCGGGGCGTTCCCGGCGGTGGTCACCCACTGGCCGAGCACCTCGTCGTACCGGCCCGGCACGAGGTTGCGCAGCGCGGCATACGGGTGGGTGGTCCCGCCCTTGCGCAGGTTGACCTCGAGGGCGAACACCCGGGAGGCCCCGGAGGGGTCCCGGCTGGCGACGAAGTCGACCGAGACCCGGCCGAGGGCCCCGGCGGCGACCAGCTGCTCGCCCACGGCACGGGCGTGGCGGGCGACCTCGGCCGCGTGGACGGGGTCGGCGGGGAAGCGGCAGCCGAGGAAGACCTGCCCGTTGGTGCCACCGACGACCTGCTCGTGCGTGGCCAGCACGACCACGCGGCCGTCGGGCAGCAGGTCCACCTGGGCGCTCGGCGTCGTGACCTGGGTGCCGGTCACGAGCTCCTCGACGATGCCGCCCCGGGCGAGCTCGGCGAGGTAGCCGCGGGGGAGTGCCGCCACCCGGCGCGCGAGAGTCTGCGCGTCCGCCGGCACCGGGCCCTCGAGCAGGTTGACCACCGTGTTGCCGTCGCCGGCGTAGCTGTCGTCGTGCTTGACCACGACCGCCGACACATCGGGGCGCGCGGCGCGGATCGCCTCGATGCCGCGCACCACGTCCTCGACCGTGCGGACGTCCTCGACGCCCGCGGGCAGGGGCACCCCGGCCCGCGCGAACAGCTTGCGCCCGGCGCCCTTGAAGCCCAGGTGCCACAGCGAGGGGTCCATCCCGTTGACCGGCAGCTGCAGCCGCTCCGCGACCGCGACCTCGTGCTCGGTGACGTTCCACGGCTCGATGAACGCCGGCCGGTCCCCCACGGCCCGGCACAGGCGGTCCAGCAGGTCGGGGCGGCGCAGCAGCTTCTCGGCCAGGGACTGCGGCGAGGTGTCCTCCAGGGCCACCACCTGGGTGCCGGCGCCCCACGCCTGCGGCCGGGGCCCCAGCCGGCGGTGGTAGTCGAGCACGTCGGGGGTCGGCGCGATCGAGCTGACCAGGACCAGCCGGGCGTGCTCCAGCCGGTGGGTCATCAGGGTCGCCAGCAGGTAGCGGTGCTCCAGGGCGAGGATGCGCTCGCCGTAGTGCCGCAGCAACGAGTCGCTGGCGCTGTAGGAGGGCAGGGCGATCACCACGTGTGGCGTGCCGGAGCCCTCGGTGTTGGCCGCCAGGGCGTGACCGAGGCCGGCCTGCAGCTCGGCGAAGCTCTTCTTCATCGCACTGCCTTCCGCGAGGACCCCGAGGGGCGCGGGGTCACGCGGACATGCTGCGCGGCATACGTCTCCTGCGGTAGGGACGTTCCGCCCCGGGGGTGACTCCGTTCGGCCCCGCTCGCGCGGCCTGAGAGAATCGGGCCCACCATGACCGCTGTCCTCCCGCCCCTGCAGATCGGCCGCCACACCATCGAGTCGCCCGTGGTGCTGGCGCCCATGGCCGGCATCACCAACCGCGCGTTCCGCCGGCTGTGCCGCGAGTACGGCGACGCCGGCATGGGTGCGAGCGGAGGGACCTCGCTCTACGTCAGCGAGATGATCACCTCGCGGGCGCTGGTCGAGCGCACGCCGGAGTCGATGCGGCTGATCCAGCACGACCCCGAGGAGAACCCCCGGTCGATCCAGCTCTACGGCGTCGACCCCGCCACGGTGCGGGCTGCGGTGCGGATGCTGGTCACCGAGGACCGCGCCGACCACATCGACCTCAACTTCGGCTGCCCGGTCCCCAAGGTCACCCGCAAGGGTGGGGGAGCGGCCCTGCCGTGGAAGACCGAGCTGTTCCGCGCGATCGTCAGCGGGGCGGTCCAGGAGGCCAGCCCGTATGACGTGCCGGTCACCATCAAGATGCGCAAGGGCATCGACACCGACCACCTGACGTTCCTCGAGGCCGGGCGGATCGCCGAGGGTGAGGGTGTCGCCGCCGTGGCGCTGCACGCGCGCACCGCCGCGCAGGCGTACTCGGGGCAGGCGGACTGGCCGGCGATCCGGGCGCTGAAGAACGTGGTGACCTCGATCCCCGTGCTGGGCAACGGCGACATCTGGTCGGCCGAGGACGCGCTGGCGATGGTGGAGCAGACCGGGTGCGACGGTGTGGTCGTCGGGCGGGGCTGCCTGGGCCGGCCGTGGCTGTTCACCGACCTCGCCGCGGCCTTCGCCGGCACGTCCGCGCGGGTGCGGCCCACGCTGGGACAGGTGACGGACACGATGCGGAGGCACACGGCATACCTGGCGGAGTTCTACGACTCCGAGCTCAAGGCGTGCCGCGACATCCGCAAGCACATCGCGTGGTACCTCAAGGGTTTCCGGGCTGGGCAGCACGTCCGGCACAACCTTGCGCTCGTCGACTCCCTTGACGCCCTTGACGACCTGATCGGCACCCTGGACCTCGACCAGGAATGGCCGGGCGAGCCCGCCGAGGGGCAGCGCGGGCGGGCCGGCTCGCCGCGCAACGTCGCCCTGCCCGAGGGGTGGCTGGCGAGCCGCGAGCTGGGTGAGGCGGCCGCGGCGGCGGTGGCCCAGGCCGAGCTGTCGGTCTCCGGCGGCTGAGGAGTTCGGTCCGTATCGCTGACGCGGGCGGTGAGGCGTGGCATCGTCGAGGGCATGTGCCGGAACATCAGGACGCTGCACAACTTCGAGCCGCCCGCCACGAGCGACGAGGTGCAGGCCGCCGCGCTGCAGTACGTGCGCAAGGTCAGTGGCATGACCAAGCCGAGCGCGGCGAATGCGTCGGCCTTCGAGGCGGCCGTGGCCGAGGTCGCGCACATCACCCAGCACCTGCTCGATGACCTCGTGACGCAGGCCGCGCCGCGGGACCGTGAGGTCGAGGCGGCCAGGGCCCGGGCGCGCAACGCGGCCCGGTACGGCACCCCCGCGTAGGCGGCCGAGTCGCTCAATGGCCGTTGCGCGATGCCACGCCGGTGGCCCGGTGTCCCGGGCACGATGAACGGCATGTCCGCGGCCAGAGCGTCGAGCCAGTCGATGACGACGCGACTGCTCAGATGGGGAAGCGATGACAACACGACCGACTCTGTTCCTGACCGTAGGGCTGCCGGGCACCGGGAAGACCACAGAAGCACGGCGCATCGAGGTCGAGGAGAAGGCTGTCCGCCTCACGAAGGACGAGTGGGTGAAGGCCCTTTACGGGCCCGCGAACCCACCGTCGGCCTCGGACGTCATCGAAGGACGGCTCATCGAGATCGGGCTGCGCGCTCTTGAGCTCGGCATCAACGTCGTCATCGATTTCGGTCTCTGGGGTCGAGACGAGCGCTC